>SVTN01000083.1 GCA_015063765.1 Oscillospiraceae bacterium
TACGGGTAGTCGTGATTTAAGGTGTCCTCATCCTCGCGGTGGAGGACACCTTAAATCACGACTACCCGTACGGCAAGCAAAGAGAAAAGCGCGGCGGCATGTGGTATACCCCCGTATCGGGCGTATGGCAGTCCGTCTGGATGGAAAGCTATCCCGAGGGCGGCATTTACGACATTCGCGTTTCGGGCGATGACGAGCGTGTAACGGTGTCGGTAAAGAGCGATGCGAAAGCCCTCACCCTTACCTACCGCGACGGCGACGAAGAAAAGACGGTCGATTTTCAAGGAAGCGTTACCCTCACCCCCGAAAGCGCAAGGCTTTGGTCGCCCGAAGATCCGTATCTTTACAAGTTTACGGTCAAGAGCGATACGGACGAGGCGCATTCGTACTTTGCGCTCAGAAAGTTAGAAGCCAAGCGTGCGGGCAAGCATACCCGCTTTTATCTCAACGGCAAGCCCATCTTCTTACACGGCGTGCTTGACCAAGGATATTTCCGTGACGGCATTTATCTGCCCGAGGATCCGACGGAATATGAGCGCGAGATAAAAAGGATCAAGGGGCTTGGCTTTAACATGACGAGAAAGCACATCAAGGTCGAGCCGTCCGTCTTTTACGAGGCGTGTGACCGCTTGGGACTGATCGTATGTCAGGATGCCGTCAACAACGGTGCGTATTCCTTCTTTTGGCATACCGCACTCCCGACGGTGGGAATGAAGCGGTTTCCGAATTTTATGCACCGTAAGAGCGCAAGAGCCAAGGAGATCTTCCTCTCCCACGCGAGAGAAACGCTGGATCACGTGACGCGCTTCCCGTCGGTGCTTCTCTTCACCATCTTCAACGAGGGATGGGGACAAAAGGATGAGGCGATTGTCTATGATACGCTGAAGCGCGAGCATCCCGAGATGCTTTTTGATACGGCATCGGGCTGGTTCAAAACCAAGAAGACGGATATGCGCAGCGACCACGTGTATTTCAAGCGTGTCGTGCCTAACTACGACAAAGAAACGATGCCCGTCCTGCTTTCGGAGTTCGGGGGCTATTCTCTGCCCCTTGCGGGACATATCTTTATCGAAGGCAAGAATTACGGCTATACCCTTTGCAAGAGCAAAGAGGAATTAGAGGAAAAGATCTTACGCCTTTACCGCGAGGAGATCCTGCCCGCCGTGCGTGCAGGGCTTTCGGGTGCCATTTATACCCAGATCTCGGACGTCGAGGACGAAACCAACGGCTTTTACACCTACGACCGCGAGGAGTGCAAGGTGAACGTCGAAAAATTCGCGGCAGTTGCAAGAGAGCTTGCCGCCGCCATGGAGGAATAAGCATGGAGTGCTTTGAAAAGAAATTAAAGGAATACGCGAAGCTTCTCATCCGCGTAGGACTTCATATTGAAAAAGGGATGGAGCTGATGGTATACGCGCCCGTTGACACGGCGGACTTTGCGCGTATGTGCGTTAGTGCCGCCTACGACGCGGGAGCGAAGGAGGTCACCGTCATCTGGAGCGACGATTACGTGACGCGCGAGCGCTTTCTGCGTGCCGAGAGCGAGGTTTTTGAGAGCGTTCCCGCTTGGCGGCAGGAGCTGATGAACGGTAAGGCGCGCGCAGGCGTTCCCCATCTCTTTATTGAGGCAGCTGACCCGATGAATTTGAAGGACGCCGACCCCGCAAGAATGCTTGCCAACGCCAAGGCGAGGGGCAGGGATCTTGAGGAGTTTCAGCGTCTTGAAACGACGAGCTTTTTCCCCTGGTGTATTGCATCCGTTCCCATCAAGGCATGGGCAGACAAGGTGTTCCCCGACAAGGAGAACAACATTGCCCTTTTGTGGGACGCCATCTTTGAAGCCGTCCGCGTCACGGGCGACGGCACAGCGGTGTCGGCGTGGGAAAAGCACCTCGCAAATCTGCGCGCGCGCACCGAGAAATTAAACGCTTACAATTTTGCTTCCCTGCACTACAAGAATTCGCTCGGCACAGATCTTGTGGTACAGCTTCCCGAAAATCATATCTGGATGTCGGGCGAGGAAAAGACCCCCTCAGGGCATCCCTTCGTTGCCAACATACCGACCGAGGAGATCTTTACAGCACCGCTCCGCACAGGAGTCAACGGCGCGGTATACGCCGCTATGCCGCTCGTCGAGGACGGCAATCTCATCCGCGGCTTCCATTTTGTCTTCAAGGATGGCAAGATCATAGAGATGCACGCCGATGAGGGCGAAGAGGTGCTTCGCAACTCGACGATGGTGGATGAGGGTGCCTCTTTCCTCGGCGAGGTGGCACTCATTCCCTACGACTCGCCCATCTCCAACCAGAAGATCCTTTACTACGAAACACTCTTTGATGAGAATGCCTCCTGCCATCTCGCCTACGGCGCGGCTTACCCCTGCATTGCGGGCGGGGGTGATATGTCGGATGATGAGCTGAAGGCACACGGACTCAACGTTTCCAGCCAGCACACCGACTTTATGATCGGGACTGCCGACCTTTCCATCGTCGGCACGACACACGACGGAAAAGAGGTCGAGGTTTTCAAGGACGGTAACTTCTGCTTTTAAATAGGTGACTAAAAGATTAAGCGCATACCTCGGAGTCCGAGGTATGCGCTTTTTCACTTTGCCGCAATTACTGCGGCTTGAGAAGAATGCCGTTGCTGCAATAAATTTTATATTCCGGAGTCGAGTAATCCCAAGCATCTCCGCCAAAGTTCCATTGCTCTACCATTCCACCATAATTTATCGTGGTAAGGCTGTAGCATTCGCGAAATGCCTCTTCTCCAATTTCCAAAAGGTTGTTTCCGACATTAAGGGTTGCAAGTGCAGTGCATCCATAGAAGGCGCGTTCAAAAACAGAAAGAGCACCGTTTCCAAGGGAAGCCGTCTTCAGCCCTGAGCAATAACGGAACGCCGCGGAATCAATCTTGATCACGCTGTCCGGCAAAACAACTGATGCAAGGCTAACGCAGTTTTCAAATGCACTCATCCCGATTTGGGTTACACCGTAAGGAATGCTTACAGACAAAAGGGATCTGCACTCGGAAAACGTAGCGAATTCGATTCTCGTCACACCGCTTGGAATGACAATAGAGGTGAGAAGGGAGCAATTATGAAAGGCTCCTTCGCCGATGCTTTTTACCCCTTTTCCCATATTGACCGTAGCAAGGCTTGTACAACCGGAAAAAGCATACTCACCAATCGCACCGACACTATCAGGAACGGTGATCGTCAAGAGTGCCGAGCATTCCCAAAAGGTCTGCAATTCAATTGCTTCCAAATTCTTACTGAGCATGACCGTTTTTAGCGAGCTGCAATCCGAAAAAGCAGCCGGTCCCAAGCTCGTCACACTATCGGGAATGGTAACAGAGGTAAGTGCGGTGCACAACCAAAATGCTTCATTGCCTATAGACGTTACCGTAGCGGGGATAGATACCGACTTAAGCGCCGTACAACACTGAAAAGCGCCCGCACCAATGCGATTCACACCTGTCGGCAAAAGAACTGTTTTCAAAGAAGAACAATCACTAAAGGCACATTGTCCAACGACCGTCAATTCAGAAGGAAACGAAACGGATGTAAGCATCTCACAACATGCAAAAGCAGAGGCACCGATTTCCTTTACACCACTCCCGATAATCACCTCAGAGAGCTTTTCACAGCGCAAAAAGCTGTTTGCCGCAATGCTATCACCACTATGAACAGTTACCTTCACCAAATTTGCCTTGGGTATAACATTCACCAAAGCAACGGGAATGCTCACCGTTTTAAGACCCGTACAGCCGCTGAAGGAATTTGATCCCACGCTTTCAAGCTTGCTTTCCTGCGAAACCGTCAAAGTTTCAAGACGAGTGCATCCGCAAAAGGCGTTCCCGCCAAGGCTTAGCAGACTTGAGGGAAGCTTCACAGCGTTAAGAGCTCCGCAATTATAGAATGCTTTTTCCCCAACATACGTCACACCCTCGGGAATTTCGATTTGAGAAAGCGACGAACAATAGGCAAACGCCTCGTTTTCAATCATGGTAACCGTAACGGGAATCGTAACCTTCTCCACCTGCTCGTTGTAGTGAAATGCATTTTGAGCAATGCTCGTCACAGCACACCCTTTATATTCGGAGGGAATACGAACCTGCGTGTTGGAACCACGATAATCGCTTAACGCATACGAGGTATCAGAGTTTTTCACAAATACAAGTCCGGGATCCAACGGTTTCCCAAAGGTGAACGTATTGTCTCCTTTCTCACCGCAGACACAAGAAAAATAATAGGTCGCGGGAGATGCGTCTGTAGCTTCAGAGCTCAGATATCGGTGCTCCGTATTTTGCCGGTCATACACATGTTTATGCGGATCAACGTCATCGCTTCCGTCATCGGTAGTGCCATCGCCGTCACCATCATTACCGTTGGCATTGCCGTTGTCATTGCCGTTGTCACCATCATCGTTGCCGCTATTACCGTTACTGCCACCGCCGTTTTCTTGCGGGGCGTCATATGGGCCGCCCGTGCCCTGCGTTTCCTCGTTTTCGCCTTGCGCAGAGGAGTCTGAGGAAGTGTCTCCGACCGCGGAACCATCTTCATTTCCAACATTTTCCAATCCATCACAAGAAGCAAGAAGAAGCACGAATATGATTATGGCTGTCAAAAAGAACAATCTTTTCATTTTTCTCCAAAAAAATATTAGATATATTTTGTTTTACTTTTTATGTCCGAAATGTCGTTTGATATAGACAAACGAGGTGTTGACGATGACGACGCCGAGGGAAAGGGCGGCGGCAAGCCCTAAGGTGCTTGTTCCCTTCTCGAGGAAGCCTGCGAGATTGCCCGAAAAGGCGTGCGTCATGGTGTAGTAAAGACCGCTTCCCGGAACGAGGGGAACGAGGCAAACGACGCTAAAGAGGGTGGTGGGGGTTTTGAGGTAGCGCGCCATCCATTCGCCGTAAAGCGAAACGGCGATCGAAACGATCAGGTAACGGATGACCTCGCTTTCAAGAAACAACCCGAAGAGGAGAAACAGCACCCAGCCGAGGCAACCGCCGAAGGCGGCGAAAAAGACCTTTTTCCCGCGGATGTTGAAGGCGAAGGCAAAGCCAAGCGTACCGATCGTGGCGGCAACGATTTGCGCAAATTCACTCCATCCCATTACGCAACACCTCCAAACAGGACCATCGTTAAAACAAAGCCGACGGCAATCGAGGCGGCAAGCAAAAGCGCGCCGAGGATGCGGAGCATGCCCGTAAAGAGGTCACCGACGAACAGGTCGCGCATCGCGCCCGTAAAGCCAAGCCCGGGGATGAGGTTCATGATATAGCCTATGATGATATAGTCGGGTGTGCTTATGATGCCGAGGCGAGTGACGCTAAAGGCGAGCATGGACGCGAGAAAGGATAAGAGAAAGGACTTTAAGAGGGTGTTCGACTCCATGCGGTCCAGCAGATGCCCGAGAAAGCCGAGGGCAAGTCCAATGAGAAATGCCAAGAGGCATTCGGTAGCAGAACGGCTACCGAAAAAGAGGCAGAAGGCTGCCGAGATCACGCCCTGCGCGAGAGCGATCACATAGAAGGGGTATTTTTTCTTAGGCAGCGCATCGATCGCCGTTTTGATCTCCTCCGCCGAGGGTGCCTCCGCGGTGATGCGGCGCACGAGGGCGTTGGTGCGGTCCAAAAGATCAAAATTATTGCTGATGTGCTTGGGGCGCTTGGTTTGGGTATAGAGTGCACCGTCGGGCATTTCCACCGTCACGGTGACGTGTGCCGTTGTGGCATAGGTGTTGGTCGCCATAGCACCGTAGGCACGGCACATGTACGAAACGCTGTCCTCCACACGGCTGATCTCCGCCCCCGACTCAATGAGCGTGACGGCGATCTTTAAAATCAAATGAATGATCTGTTCCATGATTTCCTCGGAATTTTTTAAAAGTGTAGACTGTAGAAAGTGCTGATTAGGATAAATCGTTCAAGACAAGGCGCACCGAGCGAGAGAGGCGATGGCATAGTTACCTATGTCGAGCCTCCCAAGTCGAGGAGCAACGCAGTATTGGACGATTTATACAATCAGCATCGCGTCGCCGAAGGAGAAAAATCTATATTGCAATTTTACTGCTTCATGGTATGCTCGCAGAATGGTTTCTCTGTCCGAGAGCGCGCTGATCAGCATAAGAAGCGTGCTTTCGGGAAGGTGAAAATTGGTGATGAGCGCATCGACCGCCTTGAAGCGGTAGCCGGGGTAAATGAAGATCTTGGTTTCGCCCTCCATGGGATGAACGATACCGTCTTCATCGGTGACGCTTTCGAGGACGCGGGTGGAGGTTGTGCCGACGGCTACGATCCTGCCGCCGTTTTTCCTGCAAGAATTGATGCGCTCCGCCACATCGGCGGTGATCACAAAATGCTCTGCATGCATATGATGGTCTTCGATCTTTTCCACCTTAACGGGGCGGAAGGTGCCAAGTCCGACGTGGAGGGTGACCTCGGCGATCTCAACCCCCTTCTCCTTCAAGGCGTCGAGGAGCTCGGGGGTGAAATGAAGTCCCGCTGTGGGTGCGGCGGCAGAGCCCTCTTGCTTCGCATAGACGGTCTGATAGCGGTCCTTTTCCTCAAGGCGCTTGGTGATATAGGGCGGAAGCGGCATGTTTCCGACGGCATCTAAAACGGCGTAAATGTTGCCGTATTTTTCTTCATCGTACGAAAACCGGACGATGCGGTTCCCCTCCTCGCCCATTCCAACGACCTCGGCGGAGAGGACGCCGCCAAACGCAAAGCGCGCCCCTACCTTTGCGCGTTTGCCGGGACGGACAAGCGTTTCCCATGTGCCGTCCTCTTGCATTTTAAGAAGCAAAAGCTCCATGGAGGAGCCTGTTTTCTCGGTCACACCGAGAAGGCGCGCGGGAATGACCTTTGAGGAATTGACGACAAGGACGTCGCCCTTGTTTAAATAGTCAACGATATTGTAAAAATGCTTATGGGTAAAGGTGTTATTTTTTCTGTTCAAGACGAAAAGGCGGGACTCGTCCCTTTTTTCCGCAGGAGATTGCGCGATCAGCTCCTCGGGCAGATCGTAGGCAAAGTCGGCGGTGGAAAGAGAGGTCGCAGGTCTTTCGTTTACAATTTCCATCACGTTTTCCGTTTCCTTCATATACTGAGTATTACGATACCATCATATCACATTCTTTTGCGTTTTGCAAGGGAGAAGGGGGCAATTTTGGGGAAATCTTATCTTTTTCGCGGCGTGG
>SVTN01000084.1 GCA_015063765.1 Oscillospiraceae bacterium
GCTTCAAAAGCGTTATGAAAATGTCACCGATGCAATACATTATTTCATTGAGAATTGCTATGGCAAAAGGGTATCTTGAGAATTCAACCAAAAATATTGCCGAGATTTCAAACGAAGTGGGCTACGGAAATGCGCTGTATTTCAGTAGATTGTTCAGAAAGTATACCGGCATGACGCCTACGGAATACAGGAAGAAAAGGGGCAAAGGTGATCTACAAGCATGACGTTGCGCCCCGGAAGATAGCGGCGGGGTGCAACTCCCATCATCGCCAAGGGGGTAGTCTACCCTCTGCAAAATCATCGTGCATCTAAATCAGCCACACACGGCTTTGCATCTAAATCGGACACACGTCACAAAAATCCGAAAGCTCTGCTTTCGGATTTTTCATTTGTGCCGCAGGCACAATATCATTTGCGTGGCACACGCAACATCATTTGACCGTCAGGTCAACATCATTGTCGCCTGCGGCACAAATGAACGATGTTGTCCTAAAGGACAAATGATGTGCTTCGCAATGATGTGATGCTTCGCATCAATGGAGTTGTCCTAAAGGACAAACGGATATGCCACCTGCCCCTTTTTAAAAAAATCTTTTTTCCTTCAAAACCTATTGAATTTTATAGGAAATTGTGCTATAATGCTAAACTGTTGGAAAAGAACGGCTCCGGGGAGCCGTGCACAAAATGATTAAAGAAGGTGTTTTTATGAATTATGCCGCAAGTGTCTTTTTGAGTCTTTCAATCGCATTGCTTGCCGGCTTGCTCCTTTCAAGACTTGCAAAGGTGGTACAGCTTCCCGCTGTGACGGCGTACCTGGT
The DNA here is from genome assembly GCA_015063765.1 of Oscillospiraceae bacterium. Lineage (GTDB taxonomy): Bacteria > Bacillota > Clostridia > Oscillospirales > CAG-272 > UBA1740. The sequence goes on from SVTN01000084.1 coordinate 819, forward strand.
TGCAGGTGTTCTTGTCGGTCCCTTCGTGCTCGGTGCGCTTGGCGTTCCCGGCATCGGCATTACCGCGGAGCAGATCGAGGGCTTTGGACTCATCCCCGACCTCGCACTCGGCTTTATCGCTTTTGCCATGGGTAACGAGTTCCGCCTTGCACAGCTAAAAAAGATCGGCAAGCAGGCAACCGTTATCGGTGTTTGGCAGGCGTTGTTTACGACGGTCGTTGTGGACGCTGTCCTGATCGGACTTCATTTCCTTATGCCCGACAAGTTTTCTCTTGCCGCCGCCATCGTGCTCGGTGCTGTCGCTACGGCAACCGCGCCTGCCGCCACCCTGATGGTCGTAAAGCAGTACAAGGCGAAGGGGCCTGTGACGGATATTTTGCTTCCTGTCGTCGCGCTTGACGATGCTGTGGGTCTTGTGGTATTTGCCGTTTCCTTCGGTATTGCAAAATCCATCAACCTCGGCAACGTGGACGCCCTTTCCGTGGTGCTTGAGCCGCTCCTTGAGGTGGTGCTCTCACTTGGACTCGGATTTTTGATGGGGCTTCTCTTTACCTTCTGCGAGCGCTTCTTCCATTCGCGCTCCAAGCGTATGGCGGTCTCGGTCACCTTCGTTATGATGACGGTAGCCATCTCCTGTCTTAAATTCCATATCGGCCCCATACATATCGGCTTTTCCTCGCTCCTTGCGTGCATGATGCTCGGTACGGTGTTCTGCAATTTCTGCGAGGTTTCGGAGGAGCTGATGGACCGCGCCGACCGCTGGATGACCCCCATTCTCATCCTCTTTTTCGTCATCAGCGGTGCGGAGCTTGAGCTTTCCGTGTTCGCAGATCTTGCCGTTGTCCTGATTGGCGTCGTTTATATCCTTTCCCGCTCTGTCGGTAAGTATTTCGGTGCCTTTACGAGTGCGAAATTGACAGGGTGTGACGATAACATCGTTAAATACCTCGGTATCACCCTTTTGCCCCAGGCAGGCGTTGCACTCGGCATGGCGATCAAGGCGGTTGAGCTTGGTCCCGACGGTGCTATCGTGCGCAATATTACGTTGTTTGCCGTCCTCGTGTACGAGCTTGTCGGTCCCTTCCTTACCAAAATCGCCCTTACAAAGGCGGGCGATATCAAACGCGAGGGAAGAAAAAGCGCAAGAGAAGAGCATCTGGCAAAGAAAAATCAACAATGAAACACGAGGGTTGGCTTGTCGCCAACCCTCTAAATTTTTGGAAAAGAGCGATTAACCCTTGACAGAAAGCGACAAAAAAATTATAATGAATGGTGTACCTATGTAAAAACAAGGAGAATTGATATTTATGAAAAAAATACTTGCACTGATCCTCGTGCCTTGCTTGCTCCTCGGAAGCCTTTTTCTGTTTTCGGGATGCGCAAAGCGCGTGAAATACGACAACGGGGACGCCTATTCGACGACGTCTTCGGGACTGATCGAAACCGAGGAAGAAATCCATTCGGTGGAGATCTATTGGGAAGGAAAGATCGTTTCTGTCATCGGTTCCTTGCTGACGGATACCGTCAAGGTCACGGAGGACGAAACGGAGGACGAGGATAAGGCGCTGCATTATCTTGTGGAAGAAGGCGTTTTAAAGATCTATCCCTGCGCTTCGGGCGAACGCCTCGGCGATCTTTCCAAGAGCTTGATCCTTCAGCTGCCTTTAACGCTGGCAAACAGCTTGCAGTCGCTTAAAGTTGAGGTCAAGGGCGATACCAAGGTCCAGCTGTCGACCATGAAGCCTGCAAGCCTTGAGGTCGTTGCGGAGGACGGCAGCGTGAGCTTTGAGGACGGAACGCTTGACAGGGTACGTGTTGAAACGGTCAAGGGCAATCTCACGGTGCAGGCACCCAAGGTTACCGACCTTGCCTTTCTGTCTGAAGTCGGAAATGCAAACATTTCTTCCCGTTTGTACGGATTTACGGCAGTGATGCACAACGAGAACGGTACCTTCACCTCGGATTACGATATGACGCAGAATGGGAAAATCTACACCTACGGAACGCAGGAAACGGTATTTATTTTCGATACCGAGGGCAAGATCCATCTGCAGGATTACGACATTTTTAAAAAATGAAGCACGGACTGCTTCTCACCAATCATTTCCTCGCATCGGCACATTTCGACGCCCTTTACGACCTCTTTGATGCGGCAGCACAGTCGTGCGGCGTGAAGCTTTCGCGGGCATCGGGCGGCGACACGGTCGCCCCCTTCTCGGAGCATCCTGCGAGTGGGGTCGATTTCGTCCTCTTTTGGGACAAGGATATTGCTGCGGCAAGGCGCATCCTACGCCATGGGATCCCCGTTTTTAACGCGCCGGATGCCATCCGTATCTGCGACAGCAAGAGCGAAACGGCGGAGGCACTCCTCTCGGCAGGACTTCCGATCCCACGGACGCTTGTAGCCCCCATGACCTATGAAACGGTGGGGTATACGAAGGACGATTTTATCGAGCGTGCCGTTTCGGTGCTGGGGCTTCCCTTGGTGATCAAGGAATGCTACGGCTCCTTCGGCGAGCAGGTCTATCTTGCTTCCACCTTGCATGAAGCGAAGGAAACGGTCAGACGCATCGGCGCAAAGCCGCTCTTGTTCCAAGCCTTTATCTCCCATTCCTTCGGCACGGATGTCCGCGTTAACGTTGTGGGAGATCGTGCTGTTTGTGCCATGAAGCGCATGGGGCGCGAGGGTGATTTCCGCTCCAATATTGCCGGTGGCGGTACGGGAGAGCCATATGCTCTTTCCGATAGGGAGGAAGCCTTGGCAGTCGCCGCGGCGCGCGCCGTGGGGGCTGATTTTGCAGGGGTCGATCTTCTGTTCGGCGAAAATGGGCCTCTTGTTTGCGAGGTGAACTCCAATCCGCACTTCACGGGCACTCATAAAGCCACAGGCATCAATCTTGCCGTTCCAATTATCGAGCATATTTTGAAAAGAATATAAAAATAAAGCGTTGCTTACAAATCATCAAAGAAATGTAAACAACGCTTTTCTTTTTACTCAAAAAGAGATGGTTGCGTATTTGCCGTTCCCGTGTACGGAATGCCGAGATGCGCATAGGCGAGCGGCGTGACACATCTGCCGCGCGGTGTACGGGAAAGAAAGCCGAGCTGCAAGAGGTACGGCTCGTATACATCCTCAATGGTGATGGCTTCCTCGCCGATGGTGGCGGCAAGGGTATCAAGACCGACAGGACCGCCGCCGTAAAACTTGATGATGGCGGTAAGCATCTTGCGGTCGGTGTTGTCAAGACCGAGCTTGTCGATCTCAAGACGCTCAAGACCGTATTTTGCGATCTCCTCGGTGATGGTGCCGTCGCCCTTGACGATCGCAAAGTCGCGGATGCGCTTCAAAAGGCGGTTGGCAATACGCGGTGTGCCGCGCGAGCGGGATGCGATCTCAAGTGCGCCCCTCTCGTCGATGCCGATACCGAGAATATCCGCCGAGCGGCGCACGATCAGGGAAAGCTCCTCGGGGGTGTAAAGCTCGAGCTTTAAAAGGACACCGAAGCGGTCGCGCAGAGGGGTCGTCAGCTGACCTGCACGGGTGGTCGCACCGATCAGGGTGAAGCGCGGAATGGGAAGACGGATGCTCCTTGCCGACGGTCCCTTACCGATGATGATGTCTAAGGCGTAATCCTCCATCGCAGGATAGAGAATTTCCTCTACCGCACGGGAAAGACGGTGGATCTCGTCGATGAACAGCACGTCCCCCTCTGCAAGGTTGGTGAGAATGGCGGCAAGGTCGCCCTGCTTTTCGATGGCAGGTCCCGACGTCGTGCGCAGGTTGACACCGAGCTCGTTTGCGATGATGCCCGCAAGGGTGGTCTTACCCAGACCGGGAGGACCCCAGAGAAGCACGTGGTCCAGCGCCTCGTGCCGCGCCTTTGCGGCTTCGATGTAGATCTTCAGATTTTCTTTTGCCTTTTCCTGACCCGTGTAGTCGTCAAGCGTCTTGGGGCGCAGGGAGTTTTCTACCTCATAATCGGATGGAACGCTCTCCGTGCCGACGATGCGGCTCTCAAAGTCAAATTCGTTTTCTTCAATTGCCAAGAGAGATCCCTCCTTTTTTATTTTTCGCTAAAGCGGCGAAGCGCCGTCTTGATGATGTCTTCGAGCGAAAGGGCGGCAGTATCCACGTCGCGGAGCACCGAAGCGATCTCCGCACGGCTGTAGCCGAGCACACCGAGTGCATCCTCCGCCTCCCTGACCTTGCCCGAGGCGGCGCCCACGGGGGTGCGTGCCGCAGGAGTGTCCTTGAGCGAGGAAAGGTCGCCCGACATTTGATCCTTGGAGATCTTGTCCTTGAGTTCAAGCACGATGCGCGCTGCCGTCTTGCCGCCAATGCCGGGGGCTCTTGAGAGTGCCTTGGCGTCCTCGGTGCATACGGCGTAGGCAAAGCGGTCGGGGGTCATGGTGGAGAGAATGGAGATCGCCGCCTTCGGACCGACGCCCGAAACGGTGATCAAAAGACGGAAGACGGAAAGCTCCTCACGGCTGCCGAAGCCGTACAGCTCGATGCCGTCCTCTCTGACCTGTAAATGGGTGAAGAGAAGCACCTCGTCGCCAAGCATGGGGGAGAGCTTTTCGGCTGTGTTTGTGCTGACGGTGAGTGCGTAGCCGACGCCGCCGCAGTCCACAACGGCAAGACCGCCCTCTGCAAGCACAAGTTCTCCTTTGACGTGATAAAGCATTTTCTTCTCTCACTTTCCATAGTTGCTTCTTCCATTATACATTCTTTTTTCTCGCTTGTCAAGATAAAAAAACTGTCGCGAAAAGTTGAGAAAACGCTTGCTTTTTGGGAGTGGCTTTGCTATAATGACAAGAGCAATTCCAAAACAAACTAAAGCAGACTTGAAAAGAGGAGCCGTCGTGCAACAAAAATTTTCACGGGCGAAAATTGCCTGTTACCTTGGCTCGGTGACCATGTCCGCCGTGAGCAATCTCTCTCCCATTTTGTTCATCACCTTTCACGAGATCTACGGCATCTCTTACACCCTGCTTGGGCTTCTTGCCGTGTTTTGCTTTGGCGTTCAGCTGGGAATTGATCTCGTTTTCAGCTTTTTTGCCAAGCATTTTGATATTCACAAAACGGTGCGCTTGACCCCTGCCTTTGCCGTCGTCGGCTTTATCGTCTACGCCGCCATGCCACCGCTTTTCCCCGACTTTGCCTACCTCTGGCTTGTGATCGGTACGCTGCTTTTCTCCGTAGCGGCAGGGCTTTGCGAGGTGCTTCTCAGCCCCGTGATCGCCGCCATCCCTGCGGAAAACCCCGAGCACGAGATGGCAAAGCTCCATTCCGCGTATGCGTGGGGAACTGTCGCCGTAGTCATTGTCAGTACCCTGCTTTTGAAGTTGTTTTCTCCCGCAAGATGGTATCTGGTGGCTGGGCTTTTGGCGTTGATCCCGCTGATCGACTTTGTTCTCTTTTCCCGCGCTGAGCTGCCGCCCGTTCCCGTAAACGCGGCGGGGGGCAAGCGCGGCATCCCCAAGGGGCTTGGACTGTGCGTGTGCTTCATTATCGTTTGCGGCGTATCCGAGCTGACCATGAATCAATGGTGCTCAAGCTTTCTTGAGCGTGCCGTCGGACTTCCAAAGGCGCTGGGCGACATTTTCGGGCTTGCGCTTTTTGCCGCCCTGATGGGTGTCGGACGCACGCTCTACGCCAAGCGCGGGAAAAACATCTACCGTACGCTGTATATCGGTGTTTTGGGGGCGTTTTTCTGTTACCTCGTCGCAGCCATTTCTCCTCTTCCCATCATCAGCCTTGCGGCGTGCGTTTTAACAGGACTCTTCGTTGCAATGCTCTGGCCCGGCACCCTCATCTTCATGGAAGAAAAATATCCGAATCCCGGTGTCGTCGCCTTTGCCTTGATGGCGGCGGGCGGTGACGCGGGCGCCTCCCTTGGACCGCAGATGGTAGGCGCTGTTGTCGACGGCTTTTTGGCAAATGAATGGGCGCAGTCGCTGGCGGTGCGTCTTTCTCTTACGCCCGAGCAGCTCGGCATGAAGGCGGCTATGCTGATCGCCGCGCTTTTCCCGCTTATCGGCATCCTGCTTCTCTCGTACATGAAGCGCTTTTACGCGAAAAGAGAAAAAGAATTTCCCAAAATTTGAAAAAGCAGTAGACAAAGTCCAAAAAAAATGATATACTGAACATGTTAAAAACAGGGGACACCCCCTATGATAAGGAGATAACCATGGCTAAAAAGGTACTTGCGTTTGACTTTGGCGCCTCCAGCGGCAGAGCGATGATCGGCGAATATGACGGAAAGCTCATCAACGTCACCGAGATCCACCGCTTCTCGAACGACACGGTGGTGACGGGCGGCAGAATGTATTGGGACGTGCTCCGCCTGCTCTTTGAGGTGAA
>SVTN01000085.1 GCA_015063765.1 Oscillospiraceae bacterium
TGATCACACCCACCCTCGACGGGATCTTGGGGAGCGGACGCTTCCGCGCAGGATCAAACAAGCCTTCCGCCGCAAGACGGCGGCGGCGTTCCTCAAAGGCAATGTAAAGCGCACCGACGCCGTCGGGCTCCATGTGCGTCACCGTCAGCTGATACTGACCGTCCTTGATATAGGTGGTCAAGGACGCGTACACCACAACCTTCATGCCGTTTTGCGGCGTGAAGGCGAGGCGGGATGCCGCAAAGCGGAACATCACGGCACGCACAAGGCTTCCTTCATCCTTGAGAGAAAAATACATATGCCCCGAGCGGTGATGTACGAAATTGGAAAGCTCGCCGCGCACAGCGATCTGCGAGAAAATGTCATTGCTTTCAATGACATCATGGACGAGCGTATTCAGCTCTGTGACTGTCAGCGCCTCGCGCCCAAAGCCTGCGTCCTGCATGTGCGGCTCCCTCCGTTAGTGATTTTTGAAATATGCTTCTCTGCAAAGTGCCGCAATCCCGACGGCGTTGTCCGCCGAAAGCGCAGGCTCGGCAAAGAAGGATTCCGAAACGTTTTTCTCGATATATGCGCGTATATACGCGTTGGACATAACACCGCCCGCATAAAGAAGCGGAAGCGCGTGCTTTTTGCGAAAATCGCGGCTCATCGCCACGATAACGCGTGCCAAATGGTCTAATACAAAGGCGGCGGTCAAGGCAGGGCTTCCTTCCGTTTCCAGAAGCTTGCGTGCCTGATTTTCGACGCCCGACAAATGCACAAAGCCGTCCTCGGTCTTGACGGGGCGCGTGGGGATCTTTCCTTCATACTGCGAAGCGAGCTTTTCAAGCGCAGGTCCTGCGGGAAACGCAAGCCCTAAAGCAACCCCGATGCGGTCAACCAGCTGACCTGCATTCAGATCCTTGGTGCCACCGACGATCTCGGTGGAAAATCCCTTTTCGTCGGGGGTGACAAGCAGCATTTCGGTCGTACCGCCCGAAATATGAAAGGCACCGAAGGGCATCGACACAAGATCATTCCTACCCGCCGAAAGCAGGGCGGCGCGAAGATGTCCGCACTGATGCGAGAAGGTGTATAGCGGCAGCTGTCCTACGGATGCAATTCCCGACGCCGCCGAAACGCCTGCCAAAAAGCAAGGCATATATGAGCCCTCAGCATTGCGTGGCTTTTCCGACACACCGACAGCCAACACCTGCTTGTCCGCAAGCCATGGGCGAGCACGCTCAAAAAGAGCGGGCAGGTTCTTTGTATGCGCAAAAAGTGCGTCCGACTGTCTGAGTCCGCACTCCCCTTCTTTTACAGGTAGGGGGGCTTTGAGATTAAAGAGCACGCCGTTTTCATCAACCGCCGCTAAGGACGTCGTATAGTTGCTGGTATCAATGCCTAAAAAGCATTTCATCAGAGGCTCTCTCTTCCCGACAGCACACTCTCATCGTGCGAGATCGCGTTGAGCACACCGTTCACGAACACGCGCGCCTTGTCCTCATCGTATTTTTTCATCAGCTCGACTGCCTCGTTGAGCGAAACGCGCGGCGGCACGTCGGGCATATACAGCATCTCGTATGCGGCAAGCAGGATCACCGCACGGGCAACACCCGACAGACGGTTTCTTTTCCAGCCGTGCGAATGAGAGTCGATCAGCGCATCCAGCTCCGCACGGTGCTCACGCACACCGTCAAGGACGGTGCGGATATAGGCGGACTCCTCCACCTCACGCGCATCCTTGGCATCCTCATAAATTTTTTCAGAGGTCTTCTCCGGCGCAAACTCCGCCTCAAAAAGCATCAAAAAGGCTTCTTCACGCTCTTGTCTTCTGTTCATAGTTGTTTTCCTCGCCTTGCGAATATTTATACAAAGCATATTATATAATATAAAATACGCGTTTGTCAACTTACTTTTGGAAAATTCACGAAATTCTTACGATTTTTCCTTGGGATTCCGATAAAAATCCTTGCTTGCATGCGTTTTTCATATTTTTTTCATTTGGGACTTGCTTTTCTCCTTCGAATGTGGTATCCTTAAGAAAAAAACAAATGAGGCATTTCAAATGAAGATCAAGCACGCCATCCTTTCCTTTTTTGGAAAGACCTGTACCGCATGTGTCGGACTTTCCCTTCTCTTTTACATCCTGCTCGGGATCCTTTCGCAATCGTCCTTGAGCATCGTGCAGGCACTGCCCGTCGGTCAGTTCTTATTGCTCCTGCTCTGTGCCGCGCTTCTCAATGGCGCCGCATATCTTCTGCGCCTACCTCTCCACCGCGCAATTTGCGTTCTGCTTCATTATATCACCTGTATTTTGTCGCTTTTCGTCACCTTCCTCCTCTCAGGAAAGATCATTGCGACCAACGCGACGAACGTCCTTGTTTTCCTTGTGATCTTCTCTCTCTTCTACGGCCTTTATTGGGGCGCATTGCTGCTCGTTCGTTTCTTGCTCTTCCCCGAAAAGCGTAGAGAAAAAACGAAGAAGGAGCAAAAACGCGAAGCGGAATACGTTAACCGTTTTTGATCAATTTCAATTTAAAAGCACCAAAAGTCCTCATACGGGTACAGCCGTTTGAAACGTTTTACGGCTGTTATCCTAAGAGGGCTTTTCTGTTTATGAAAGGCTTAAGTGGCTTCTTCCGCTACCTGCCAAATGCTATCCGCGATCTGCTCTCTCGTTTCCGCTTTGAGAAGGCGTAAATTATTTGTTTGAAAAGTATTGATTTTAATATAACTTTATGATATAATATCATGAAAAAGTTTATTCACTTACATTTTTCCCCTTGGGGAAAAGAAAGGAAACACATATGAAACACCTTGTTATTGTTTACGACGGCATGGCGGACAGAAAAATCCCGTCGCTTGGAAATAAGACACCCATGGAGGTGGCAAAGAAGCCGATGATGGATAGCTTAACGCGCTACTCTCTCTGCGGCACGGTATCGAACGTTCCTGCGGGTATGGTGCCCGAAAGCGATACAGCAAACCTTGCCATCCTTTCCTACGATCCGAAGATCTATTCCAAGGGTCGCTCGCCCCTTGAAGCTGTTTCTATGGGCATTGATATGCAGCCCGATGAGGTGGCTTACCGTTGCAACGTGGTAACGCTCAGCGACGAGGGGGAATACGAAGACAAGATCATGCTCGACCACAGCGCCGACGAGATCACCACCGCCGAGGCAGACGTTTTGATCAAGGCGCTGGACGAGGCGTTGGGCGACGAGATCCGCAAGTTCTACACGGGTGTCAGCTACCGCCACTGTCTTATTTGGAAGAACGGCGACGACACCTATCCCTTTATGCGTCCTCACGACATCATCGGCAAGCGCATTGGCGAATATCTGCCCAACGACGCACGGGGTGCTGAATTTTTGCGCCTGATGAAGGCAAGCTTCGAAATTCTCAACCATCATCCCGTCAACGAAGATCGCCGTGCGCGCGGCTTGCGCCCTGCAAACTCCGCATGGTTTTGGAGCCCCGGAAAAAAGCCTGCACTTCCCTCCTTCGCTGAGAAATTCGGCTTGAAGGCAACCGTCATTTCCGCTGTTGATCTGATCAAGGGCATCGGTCTTTGCGCAGGCATGGAGTCGGTAGACGTGGAGGGTGCTACGGGCAACGTGCACACCAACTACAAGGGTAAGGCAGACGCCGCCATCGACGCATTCCGCCGTGGGCAGGATTTAGTCTATATCCACGTAGAAGCCCCCGATGAGTGCGGACACCGTGCAGAAATCGAAAACAAGGTTCTGTCCATTGAAAAGATCGACAGCCTAATTCTCGCTCCCGTTGTAGAATATCTGCGCTCCACCGGGGAAAACTTCCATGTGATGTGTCTGCCTGACCATCCCACCCCCATTGAGATCCGCACCCATAGCATGGAGCCTGTTCCCTTCTTCATTTACCGCTCCGAGGCTGAACGGGAGGGCGTTGCATCCCTGACGGAGGACACCGCCGAGGTTTGCCGCAACTATATTCCCGACGGTACGGCTTTGATGGATATGCTCATCAACGCATAATACTTTTTTCTTGAGGAAATCATGGAAAACGAACTTTTACACGCAGAACAGGAAACCACGCAGAAAAAGGAATCTCTCCGCGAGCTGTATTCTACCGTAGAGCTTCTTGCGATCGCTGCCGCCATCATACTGCTCTTTTTCTCCTTCATTGCACGCCTGACGGTCGTGGAAGGCGGATCGATGGAAAACACCCTTCTTGGCGGTGACAAGCTTGTGATCTCCAATCTGTTTTATACGCCCGACCGCGGTGATATCGTCATCGTACAGTCACCCAAGGTCAACGACGGCGTCGCCATCGTCAAGCGTGTGATCGCGGTCGAAGGCGATACCGTAGCCATCCGTAAGGACGGGGTCTACGTCAACGGCGAGAGGCTCAACGAAACGGACGGCTCGCTTGGCTACACCATTGAAGCATACAGCTACCGCCCCATGGCACCGCAGGTGATCGGCAAGGATAAGGTTTTCGTTCTCGGAGACCACCGTTCTGTGTCCTTAGACAGCCGTTCCTTCGGTCAGGTCGACGAGAGTGCTGTGATCGGACGGGTGCTTTTCCGAATTTTTCCGCTTTCCTCCTTTGGAGCTGTAGACTAATTGTTAGAGCTGTAGACTAATTGTCGGAGCTGTAATTGAAAGAGGATCATTATGCCTTCTAACGTAATCCAGTGGTTCCCCGGGCATATGGCAAAAACGCGTCGCTTGATGCAGGAAAGCCTGGCTTCGGTGGATCTTTCCATTGAAATCTTGGATGCCCGTATTCCCGCATCCTCAAGAAATCCCGAAATTGAAAAGCTTTTGGGACAAAAGCCTATTTTGACCTTGCTTTCAAAGGCATCGATGGCAGACCCGCAAAAAACTGAGCTTTGGGTAGCATCCCGCCGCGCCAAAGGGGGCATTTGTCTTCCCTATGATGCTGTCACAGGCGAGGGCACAAACGCCTTGATGCCCGCCATTCGCACCCTTCTCGCCGAAAAGCTAGAGCGATACGCCGCCAAGGGCATGACGGGTCGTCATATCCGTGCCATGGTGGTCGGCATCCCGAACGTGGGAAAATCCACCTTTATCAACCATATGGCAGGAAGCAAAAAAGCGAAGGCGGAAAACCGCCCCGGTGTTACCGTAACCAAGCAATGGGTCACTTCCCCTTTGGGGCTTGACCTCCTTGATATGCCGGGTGTTCTTTGGCCGAAATTTGACGATCAAACGACGGGCGAAAACCTCGCCATCACGGGTGCTATTAAGGATAGTATCCTTCAAATTGACGAAATTGCAATGTTGCTTTGCGGCAGACTCCGCGATACCTACCCCGAGCTGTTTGCCGAGCGATACAAGCTGACCGACGAGGAAATGAGCGACTGCGATCTGTACGATCTCTTTCTCGCTGTGGGACGCCACCGCGGATTTCTCATGTCGGGCGGCGTTGTAAACGAAGAGAGGACTGCCAAAACGCTCTTAGAAGAATTCCGCAATACAAAGATCGGTCGCATCACACTTGAAGTGCCGAAAGGAGAGAAAAATGCCTGATTATTCTCTCGAACAAGCGCTTTTAGACAAAGGATACACCGCCGTTTGCGGTGTGGATGAAGCAGGCAGAGGTCCTCTTTCGGGACCCGTGGTTGCCGCCGCATGCATCCTTCCTATGGGGCTCTACATCGAGGGGCTAGACGACTCGAAAAAGCTCTCCCCCAAAAAGCGCGATCTTCTTTTTGATACCATCAAGGAAAACGCGATTGCTTATGCGATTGCCTCCGCTTCCCCCGCCGAGATCGATGAGATCAATATTTTAAACGCGACCATGCTTGCCATGCGCCGCGCCGTTGCGGCACTCCCTGTGCCTGCCGATTTCGCCCTTGTAGACGGCAATATTGCCAGGGATTTTTCTCTCCCAACACAAACGGTGATCAAGGGAGATGCCATTTCCGCATCCATTGCGGCGGCAAGCATTCTCGCCAAGGTCACACGTGACCGCATTTGCCTTGAGGACGATCTTCTCTACCCCGAATATCAGTTTGCCAAGCACAAGGGATATTCTACCGCATTACATATGGATATCCTCCGTAAGATCGGCCCTTCCCCCATCCATCGCCGCTCCTTTTTGAAATTCTTAGAAAAATGAAGTGGTATCGACAGTTGCTCCTCTTATTGCCGCGCAAGCACCGCTCTCTTCCCGACCATCTCCGCGGTGGACGGATCGGAGAGGATGCCGCCGCGCGCTACCTTTTTCTCCACGGATACCGCATTCACGAGCGAAACTTTGTTTCGGGAAAGAATGAGATCGATATCATTGCGGAAAAGAATAACACCTATGTTTTTTGCGAGGTCAAGACGCGCATGCAGGACTTTGGAGAGGATGCACCCTTTGGCCGTCCTGCCGCAGCCGTAAATGCCGCCAAGCAAAGAAATCTGATCGCCGCGGCGACCACCTTTGAAGGGCGTCACAGACGCGAGGGAAAATTCTACCGCTTTGACGTGATCGAGGTATATGTAACACCCGCATATCGGGTTTCGCACATTTGTCATATGGAAAGCGCATTCACGCGCTGAATTCTTACGTAAACAAAACCAAACGAGGTATAAATAACATGCAGTACGTCAGCACCAGAACCAAGGAATGTGAGCGCGTGAGCGCTGCTTACGCCATCAAGACGGGTCTTGCGCCCGATGGCGGTCTTTTCATGCCCGAAGCACTTCCTGCGATCACGCTCGCAGAGCTGTCGGAGCTTCTTGATTGCTCCTACGCCGAGCGCGCCACCTACATTTTTGCTAAATTCTTGACCGATTACTCGATCACCGAGCTGCTTGCCGACACGACGGAAGCATACAGCGAAGCGCGTTTTCCCGGCGGTGCCGCCCCCATCCGCGACATCGACGGACAAGTCACATCCCTTGAGCTGTGGCACGGTCCGACCTGCGCCTTTAAGGATATGGCGTTGCAGATCATGCCGAGACTTCTTTCCCGTGCGCTTGGAAAAACCGAAGAAAAGCGCGAGGCATTGATCCTTGTAGCCACCTCGGGCGATACGGGCAAAGCGGCACTTGAGGGCTATCGCGACGTTCCGCAGATCAAGATCAAGGTCTTCTACCCTGTTGACGGTGTTTCCCGCGTGCAGAAGCTGCAGATGCAGACCCAAGAGGGCAAGAACGTCGACGTTGCCGCCATCAGA
>SVTN01000086.1 GCA_015063765.1 Oscillospiraceae bacterium
GCGGTTGCTCTGCGGCGGACGACCGAACCCTCATCCGCTTTGCGGATAGGGTTCTTCACCGACCGACTGAGTCAAAAAGAAAACCACCCAAAAGGGTGGGGCATCGGTCGGGAGGCTCTCGCTACGCTCGAAGGCGTCTCGCCTTGCCACCCGCTCACAAGTGGCGGTTGCTCTGCGCGGGGTAATCGAACCCTGCGTCTTACGACGCAGAGTTCAACCGACCGACTGAGTCAAACAAAAATCCCACCCAAAAGGGTGGGGCATCGGTCGGGAGGCTCTCGCTACGCTCGAAGGCGTCTCGCCTTGCCACCCGCTCACAAGCGGCGGTTGCTCTGCGGCGGACGACCGAACCCTCATCCGCTTTGCGGATAGGGTTCTTCACCGACCGACTGAGTCAAAAAGAAAACCACCCAAAAGGGTGGTTTTCTTTTTGGCGCAGAGGGAGGGATTCGAACCCTCGTGTGATTGCTCACAAACTGATTTCGAGTCAGCCCCGTTATGACCACTTCGATACCTCTGCGTATTTAATTGTATTGCGAGACATCTTCGCTTGTCGCCCTTCCTGAAATATAGTCAAAATGCGCGCAAATCGCAGATTTGCTTCATTTCTCCTTATTTCAGTTACCTCCTCGAAAAAACAGTTATCAACTGCTTTTTCTTCGGGGACCCGTTATGACCACTTCGATACCTCTGCGTGTTACCTTGACATTATAGCATAACTTTTTCATTTTTTCAAGAGCTTTAAGTGAAAAACTTTAAAAAATAAGAGATGAGAGCACAAAAAAGAATTGATTTTTCCTTTTTTATGCAGTATAATGAAAAAAACGGTCGGAGGGACGTATATGCTTGAAAAAATGAGCGATTTTTTCGAAGCGCGCCTTGACGGATACGACGAGCATATGTTGAACGAGATCGAATCGGCAAAAGAATTCTATCCGTTTACTGCGTCGCTTTTGCCCACAAAGGACGGCGTTCGCGTGCTTGATCTCGGTTGCGGCACGGGTATTGAGCTTGAGTATTATTTTTCAAACAACCCACAAGCATGTGTGACAGGCATTGATCTTTCGCGCGGCATGCTGGATGCTTTGAAAGCAAAGTTCCCCGACAAAGAGATCAATCTTCGCTGTGACTCGTATTTTGACGCTTCTCTTGGTGAGAGCGTGTTTGATGCCGCCGTTTCGGTCGAATCCTTGCACCATTTTACAAAGGAAGAAAAAATTCCTCTCTACGCGAAGCTAAAAAGATCATTGACACCCGACGGATATTTTGTCTTGACCGATTATTTTGCTCCCACCGAAAAGGAAGAATACCTGTATCGTGAAAATCTTCTTTCGATCAAGCGGGAGGAGGAAATCACAGACGATGCCTTTTATCACTATGACACCCCCTTGACCGTAGCGCATGAGATCGAGGCTCTGCTTGCGGCGGGATTTTCTTCGGTTGCGGTTTTAGGGCATTGGGGCGCTACCTATACGCTTCGAGCAGGCAAAAATCCTGCTGTCTTGAATATTACAAATGGCGATGTTTTCAACGGGCATCTTCTCGCACAAATCGGAGAAGCTTCTATTCCGTTTCGTGAATCTATGATGGATGGCAATGCTATCGGGGATATTTATTCTGATGTTTTCGTGCGCCACCGCGCAGAAACGCTGGGTGTGACCCCCGAAGAATATAGGGAGAAAGCTTGCGTTTTTCGCACCCTCGCGCAAGACGCAGACAGATATTGCGAATTGCGGCTGTGGTTCGGGATGGACACCTTCTGCCAAATGAATCTGCTCACTCTCCTTGCTTATCTTGAACAGATCGGGTACAAGGGTAGGGTGCTGCTAGGTTACATTGACGATGAAACCTTTGATGTAATTGAGAATAATATTCCCGTTGAGCTTGGCATTTATGAAAAGCTCTATGCGGATGTCTTAAATGCAAAAAAACGCCCGACCTGTGTGGGCGTTCTCAATCTTCATGCGCTTGACTTGTATTTTGACTACCACTCTGATGACGGCAAGCTCGCTCGACTTGCCCGTGAAAACGCAACTCTTGATGAAAATTCGCTGATTTGTCTTTTACTTGAAGCATCGGCGGAATATGGGCTTTCAGATTTGCAGGCAATGCACTTGATACAAAAACACAAGACCTAGAATACGAGCTTTTGAGAGGGCTTTTATATGTTTTGGATTATTACGGCAATTCTTTCGGCAGTTTTTGCGGGACTTACTTCCATCCTTGCAAAGTGCGGGATCAAAAAGACCGATTCTGATCTTGCAACGGCTCTTCGCACCATTGTTGTCTTGATTTTTTCTTGGATCATGGTGTTCGTTGTCGGCTCACAGGGAACGATCGGTGCGATCGCACCGCGCTCTCTGCTTTTCCTTGTGCTTTCGGGATTTGCTACGGGAGCATCTTGGATCTGCTATTTTAAAGCGCTCTCTATGGGGGATGTCAACAAGGTTGTTCCCATCGACAAATCAAGCACCATCTTAACCGTCCTGCTTGCCATCATCTGCTTTGGCGAAACGACAAATCTTGCTGTCAAGCTGATCGCCACAGCCATACTTGCAATCGGTATCTTCTTAATGATCGAGAAAAAGAAGAGTGCTCAAAAGGCGGAAGGGCGATCGTGGATGATCTATGCCGTTTTGTCTGCTGTCTTTGCAGCGCTCACTTCTATTTTAGCCAAAGTCGGCATCTCGGGTGTGGAGTCGAATCTTGGAACGGCGATCCGCACGGGCATTGTGCTCCTTCTTGCGTGGGTGATCGTTTTTGCACGCGGAAAGCATCACGGCTTGAAGACGTTAGATAAAAGAGAGCTTCTTTTCATCTCGCTCTCGGGTATCGCCACGGGAGCATCCTGGCTGTGTTATTACCATGCACTCGGTCACGGACTTGTCAGCGTGGTCGTTCCCATCGATAAGCTGAGCATTATCATAACAGTTGCCTTCTCCTACCTTGTTTTCAAGGAAAAGCTTTCAAGAAAAGCTTTCCTCGGGCTTTGCCTCATGGTAGTGGGAACGCTTCTTATGGTCTTCTTTAAATAAACAGAAAGGTGCTGCCCGAATGGGCAGCACCTTTTTATCTCATGTAAAAGGGAAGTCTTGAGTTTTCCTTGGCTTCAAGTGCGAGATTTCTCGTGCGGGTGACGACCGCGACCGAAACGGCGATGATCTCCTTTGCACCTGCATCTCTCAAAAGCTTGGCGGCGGTGCGCATGGAAGCACCGCTTGTCACCACGTCATCGACCAGCAATACACGCTTTCCCACAAGCTTCTTTGATACGTCCTTGCGAATGAAAAGACTGCTTTCGGTATTCTTTTTGCGCGCTGTGGCGGTCGCGATCCCCTTTTGCGGCTTGGCGCGCATGGAACGCTTTAGGGTGCTTATCATCTTGAGCCCCAACGCATCGCCTGTTTCTCGTGCGATCCGCTTCGATTGGTCAAAGCCGTATTCCAACACGCGGTTGGGCGTGCGTGGCAGAAAGGTGACGACGTATTCTCCGTCGATCGGCAAAAGCTTTTCTGCCGTAGTCGCCAATTCATCCCCGAAAAAGCGGAAGCAGGTAGAAATATCATTCTTCTTGAAGCGGTAAAGAATACGGTTTCCAACCGCCTCGGGGTCGTCGGTTTGATAACGGTATAGCTTGATATGCTTGTGAACGATGCTCCCGTCAAACGCGGAGTCGGCACACAGGCAAGAGCGAAGCGAGCGACCGCACATGCCGCACTCCGAGAGCATGGCAGCACGGTATTCCTCGGCGCACTCCTCGCAAAAGACCTCATCTCCGCCGATCACGTCGCCACAGGCAATACAACGGCAAACAGAGAGGTAGTGTGCCATACGGTAAAGAAAAGTGCGAAAACGGCTTCGCTTGCTTTCCATATGCCAACACTCCTTTGCGTTTTTAGGGTTATTCGGGGTTGCATGTACCGCACGTCTTAAATCCGCGCGACAAAAGCGAGGAGAGAAGCTCGTAGGTTTCTTGCTTGTTGTGCTCCGCCATGTCGGCAACGCCCGAGCACTCGGGACGGTGCACTCGCTTTGAGCTGACGTTCAAAACGTATAGGGTTTCTCCCTGTTCGTATGCAGGTGCTTCGGGAAGCTCCTCTCCCGAAAGGACGCTGTCGCCCGTTTTGTAGTCAATGATAATACCGGGCTGTACGTTGTAGGCAAACACGGAAAAGCAGATGCCGTCACCCTCGTCTTCGATCGAATACGCTTCCATCAAAACACCCGAAGCCACGAGGTTGTCACCGTCAAATACAGGCGTTACACGGAAGAGAACGTGGTTTTCGGTTTCCTTAACGTAGGAAGCGATCATGTTTTCAAAGGGAAGCATTCCCTCAATATTGAGATACCGCGTGCCCGTAATCAGGTTTTCCTTTTTTGCATTCTCGCCCGTCAGCTGAAAACCGATCAGGTGACAGCGGTTATAAATGTATCCACCCTCAACGAGGCTTGTGTCATATTTTTTGTTGATCCATCCCGAAGGGGTTACGCTGCTGATGGATTCACGGTCCTCCGTCGGCATCAGATCAAAACCAATGGAAGAGATACAAACGGTGCATCTGCCAAGCTTGTCTAAATCGCCATAGGTTTCATAGGATTCGGTTACGAGATCGGCTTCGGTGAAATTCGGCTCACCGCCGTTTACATCGACGTAAGCCTTACCCGAATAGCGCGGAATGTCCGAAAGAAGACAAACTGTGCCGACAGGAGAGGCGCTTGTGCCAATGCCGCTGTTATCATCGATCGTAATACTGCCATCGTCCGACGGACCCTTGTCGTCGTTTCCCGTGGGAAGCTCGGGGATCTCGCAGGCGGTAAAAAGCAAAAGAAGCGCAAGCAAGAGAGCGAGTATTTTGGTAAAGCGTTTCATCTCTGTCAACTCCTATAAAATTCTACGGTGATCTTTTCGTGGGAATACCCGACAAACTCTTCGGTTTGTCGAAGTGTAAGCCCTTCACGCGCGAGGCTGTTTATATCAAAGGATACGTCGGAGGGATAAAGAACGTTCCAGCGGAAAAGAATGACCTCTTCCACGCCGAGAAGGCTTACGGGCAGGTTCTCGATCAAAACGAAATCTTCGGCTACGGCATCCTTTTGCGGCGTTTCGGTGACGGTGATGTCGCCGCCCTCCTTGAATTGCTTGGCGGAATACGGATTCATCAAAAGCCGTTTGCCTGCCGCCAATCTTAAAATATATTCTCTTGCCGCGCGGTCTTGGCTTTGTCGGCGACGGTTGAAGAGCATGCCGCCGCGCTCGTCAAGAAACAGAATGAGCTTCATATTATTTTTCCTCAAAGTGATAAGTGAGTGTTCCCGCTTCATGCGCTTCCTTCGAAATGCGAACGCGTGTGCAGCCGCCCTCGTATTCTGCTATGCCACCCGTCACCTTGTATTCGCCGTGAATAATCACGGTAAAGGCAGAAACGTCGGGCGCGTCGGGCAGGTTGGCAATATGGTTTTCGCTCATGTTTGCAATGTCATAGACCTCATCCGTCTTCTTTTCACCCCACTTGCCTGTGCGAGGGAAAAGGGTAAAGGCAAAGCCGTTCTCCGTCGAGTCGGTCATCGTCATCTTGGTTTCAAGCACGCACCCCTTTTCGTAGTCGTAGGTGATACCGTCGTCCTCTACCAAGGTGAACTCGGTATCCCCGCCGGGATATACGTGGACGAAATACTCCTCGGGAAACGCCTTATCTACATGGGACATCGGCTCCTGCATGACAATGATCGAGCCTGCCTTGGCAAAGAGCGCACCGCCACGGCCCGCAGGGGTCTTGTAATCAAGGGTTTGTCCGCCCTCGTACATCTCATCGGTAAAGAAATCGTACCATCTTCCCTCGGGAAGGATTAAGTGCATATCAAACGCGCCGACAAGCAAAGAGTCACCAAACATATATTCGTTCTTGAGCGCGTCCAGCGCGGGCGCGTTCGGGTAGGCAAGGCACAGAGGACGCGCAAGGGGAAGACCCGTGCGGTTGGATACGTGTGCCATCGAATAGATATAGGGGAAGAGGGAAGAGCGCAAGCGGCTGTAATAGCGGATCATTTCCTCCGTTTCGTCGCCAAGCAACCAAGGCTGATGCCAGTTGCGCCAACCGAGAAGCTGGCTCCAAGGCATAAGGAAGCCGTAATGGATCGCCATGGGGTCGGTGGGGTCAAGGTCACAGGAAGCGTTTGCGTGTCCCGAGAGGGCAAGGTTGAGGGTCGCTGTAAGCGTCGTTTCGCCGCCGCCCGTGTCGCCCGCCCAGCTTGCCGCGTACTGCTGCGAGCCTGCGTAAAGACAGGGGGTATAAATGAGGGCGCGCTTTCCTGTATAGCCTTCAAAACCTTCCTTCATCTGCTTTGCGAGAAGGACACAGTAGATGTTGTGCACCTCGTCGTCGAGGTACTTGCCCGCCCAAAGGCGGTCGGGATGTTCGAGTCCTTGGCGGCAGGCATCCAGCTTAAAGGCGGAAGCCCCGTTGTCGACAAATTTCTTTAAATGCTCAAACCAAGGCTCGTCCACCTTGGTGACCGTGTCCATCGGAACGCTGTAGCGCAGATGATCGTCCTTGATCAGACGGCCCTCCATGTTGCTTTCCACCACACGGTGCTTGGCAGCCTCACCCTCTTCCGCCCAAAGTAGGTCGTAATCACAGCACAGCCAAAGGCTGAGCTTGTAGCCCATTTTGCGAAGATTGTAAAAGAAGGAGAAGGGACCCGTGTAATTGGCAGGCTCCCAATAGGGAAGGTAGAAGCGACCCGCATCCCATTTCTTATCGACGGTCATATCGTAATGGGTCTCCATCCATCCGGGCTCCAGCCCCACGATATCGCAGGGAATGCCAAAGCGGCGGAAGGATGCGCAGTCCTCCAGCATGGTCTTTGCCCCAATTTCCTCGTTGCAGACGAAGGTAAAGCCGTAAGCAGACTTCGGGAGCATGACGGGCTTGAGGACTGCGCATC
>SVTN01000087.1 GCA_015063765.1 Oscillospiraceae bacterium
GCCACATCGTGCAAAAGATTGTCGTATGCCCTTTGCAAAAAGGTAGAATACACGGCAAAATACGGCTTCATGCCTGCCGCCGCAAGTCCTGCCGAGAAGGTCAAGGCGTGCTCTTCGGCAATGCCCACGTCAAAATAACGCTCGGGAAAGGCGTCGCCGAAGCGGGAAAGCCCCGTGCCCTCGCCCATGGCGGCGGTCACGGTACAAATGCTTTCATCCGTTTTTGCCATGGCACACAGGGTGCGGACGGCAATCTCGTGGAAGGAAAGCTCTCTCTTGCCGCCCTCGGGAGATACCCCGTGAAAAACGGTGGGATCGCCCTCTGCCTCGGGATGCCCTTTTCCCTTTTTGGTGTGCACGTGAACGATGGAAACACCCGCATGCGATTTCGCCTTGCAAAGCGCGCGCTCCAGCGCCTCTATGTCGTGACCGTCTATGGGACCCAAATAGTCAAGACCAAGCTCTTCAAAATAATTGTTGCGGTACACGCGTCGCTTGATAACGCCCTTTACAGCAGAGATCAAGCGAGTCAGCGGCTTGCCGAGAAGCGGGATCCTTGCAAGCACACTTCTTGTCCTGCGCTTGGTCACACCGTATTTTTCCGAGCTTCGGATGCGCGAAAAATATCGGGCAAAAAGTCCTGTGTTCCGAGAAATGGACATCTCGTTGTCGTTGAGAACGATAACAAGACGCATATTTCCTTCACAGTTATTGAGTGCCTCATGGATCATACCGCCCGTAAAGGCACCGTCGCCGATCACCGCCACGGTAAAGCGGTCATCCCCCCGCAAGGCATCGGCACGGGCAAAGCCGAGTGCCGCCGAAAGCGAGGTAGAGGAATGCCCCGTTCCAAAGGGGTCGTGCTCGCTCTCGCGGCGCGAGGGAAAGCCCGAAAGTCCGCCGGGAGAGCGCAGGGTGTCAAACTGCGCGGCACGTCCCGTCAAGATCTTGTGCACGTAGGACTGATGCCCGACGTCAAAGATCATACGGTCACGAGGAGAGGAAAAAGCGCGGTGTAGCGCAACCGTCAGCTCCACCACGCCGAGATTGGAGGCAAGATGTCCGCCCTGCTTTGAAACCTTATCCACGAGAAAGCGACGGATTTCCGCGCACAGCGAAGAAAGCTCGGTGGCGGATAGATTCTTTAGCCTTTCAGGGGTGTCAAGCGTGCGGAGGATAGGATAGTTTTCCATATGCGTATCAGCGCCGTGCGCGGAAAAGCGGACGGATCACGCCCATAGCGAGAGCAAGGGCAAGAATGATACCCGTCAGGATCAAAATGAGTGTGCGCATCGGCAGCGTCACGCTGTAAAGGGCGTAAAAAAAGCCAACGAATGCGATGATGTTCAAAAAAGAATACAAGACGTAGAAAAAATTACGCACGGGGTGTGCGCGATGTTCGGTTTCACGAGCCATAGCGTCCTCCTATAACCAATGTTTTAAATTCTTGCAACAAGCAGCAAAACGAGAAGTGCCGCCTGAAGTAAAAGAGAGGTTGTCAAAACAACAGCAAAATGTAACTTCTTCTTTGCATTTGACTTGTGACGAAGCAGCACCTTTCCCAGCATTGCGCCCACGCCGCCGCCAAGAGAAGCAAGCGTCAAAAGGGCGATCTCGGGGATGCGTCTTCTGCCGTCGGCAGCTGCCGCCTTGTCCATGGCGAAGAACAGAAAGGCGATCAAAGACATGACACCTAACGTAATGAGATAAT
Source organism: Oscillospiraceae bacterium (assembly GCA_015063765.1). Lineage (GTDB taxonomy): Bacteria > Bacillota > Clostridia > Oscillospirales > CAG-272 > UBA1740. Next base: position 1,712 of record SVTN01000087.1, read on the forward strand.
ATTTTAACGGCATAGAATGTCCTTTCCCGATACGCAAGCGGGCGTATCGAATGTCGTTCGTCTTATTTTAACACAAAACCCGTCTGCCGTCAAGTGTAGGCTCAAAGAAAAAAGCGCGTTTTTTAGAGATTATTTTTCCAAAAAAAATTGACATGCGCGCGTTTATATTGTATAATATATTTGTTATTGCTTCATCTAGCACCGCAGAAAGGAGAGCGTATGGCAAATCTTGAGCGCTTCGTCGCCTTTTCCATGCTGACCGAGGAAAGCAGCAAAAGCATGCAAAGGATCAAAGCGGCATACATGAAAACGCTTGGGCTTCGCAGCGGAGACGCCATTCTGCTCGCTGTTCTCAGCCGAAACGAGGGCGGCCTTTCCGCCGCCGAGCTTGCTCGCGCCTGTAAGCTCGACAGGGCAGCCGTTTCTCGCGCGCTCCCTACGCTCCTCTCTGCCGGCGTGATCGCCTATCTTGAGCCGCATTTGCAAAAAAGAAATTACCGCTCCCGCCTTATCTTAACCGAAAAAGGAACGGCGACGGTGAAAAAAATGCATGATTTTACCATCGATACGGTGCGCCGCACCTCAAGCGATATTCCGACCGAGGAGATCGCCACCTTTTACCGCGTGTTCCGTACACTTGAAAAGCGGCTCGACGAGCACGCCGACATACTGGAAAGCAGGATCAAAGAAAGGAAAGACCCATGAAACAACGCATTCGTATCCAAAGCAAGGATAAGACCGCTCGCATTTTTTCTCCCATCAGCGGCTTTGCAGATCTTATTACCCACATGAGGGATCACGGCGGAAAGACCGTCTTTATGTGGAACGCGCGCGAGGGCGAGGAAAAGGACGGCGCCATCAATTACGAGCTTTTCTCCGAGGAGATCGAGCTTGCCGCAGCCGCCTTGACCGCCGAGGGGCTTGCGGGTAAGCGAATCGCCTTTCTCGGCAACCCGTCTGTCACCTATGCCGCCTTTATGCTTGCCACTCTTGCAACGGGCGGTGTGATCGTTCCCCTGGACCGCGAGCGCTCCACCGAGGATATTTCGGCTCTGTTACAGCGTGCGGGCGCTTCCGCGCTCTTCTACGGCACGGGAGTCGTTGCGGATCTTGACGTTCTCTGCAAGGAAAGAGGGCTTCGTCTTGTTTGCGCCATGGAAAACGCGCTTGCCCTGCCCGACCATAAAAAGGCGCGCCGCTATGCCGACGTGCTTCTTTCCGGCGCGGCAACGCTCGCCGAGGGTCAGCGCTTCGCTTTTCCGAAGGTCGCCCCCGACGCCCCTGCCGCCATGCTCTTCACCTCGGGCACGGTCAAGGACAGAAAGTGCGCCGTTCTCTCGGCAAAAAATCTCGTTGCCGCGACCAACGCCGCCTGTGCATCGGTCGACCTTGAAAAGGCAGACCTTGTGCTTTCCGTTCTTCCCTTTCATCATTCCTATGCACTCTCCTCGCTCTTCGTCTTATTCAATTACGGTGTCACCGTCGCATTGAACGACGAGCCCGCAAATTTCTATACCAATCTGCAGAAATACCGTCCGACGGCCCTGGTCCTCGTCCCTCTTTACATTGGCGCGATGTACAACCGTCTTTGGGAGTCCAACAAGCAGTTAAAGCATGACCGCGGACTTCATTACGGCATTCGCACCTCCAATATCTTCTTGAACTTCGGCATTGACCTGCGTGAAAAGCTCTTTTCCCGCACACGCACCTTCTTCGGCGGACGCCTTCAAAAGATCATGTCCGGCGGTGCCCCCCTCTCTCCTAAGCTGATCTACGCCTTCGAATCGCTTGGTATCGCCATCTACGAGGGCTACGGTATCACCGAATGCGGTCCTTTCGTTGCGGTAACACCTTATTATGCACGCCGCGTCGGCTCGGTCGGACGTCCTCTCCCCGGTGTTTCCGTCCGCATTGAAAGTGCAGACGGCGGCAAGGGCGAGCACGGCTATGAGGAAGGTGAGATCGAGGTCAAGAGCGATGCCGTCATGATCGGCTACGACGGAGACGAGGCGGAAAACAGTGCTGTCTTCACCCTGGACGGATATTTCCGCACGGGCGATATCGGCTACATTGACCGCGAGGGCTATCTGTACGTCACAGGAAGAAAAAAGACGGTCATCGTGCTTGACAACGGCAGAAACGTTGCTCCCGAGGAAATAGAGGAATACCTGCTCGCGCTCCCCGAGATCGATGACGCCCTCATTTATGCGAAAAAGAACGAGGCCGACGTGCTTCGCCTGTATGCGATGCTCCTCCCCTCCCCCGACGCAACAGCGGATAAGAGTCCCGAAGAGGTGCTTGCCCTCTTGAAGGAAAGGGTAGCTGAGCTCAACCACCGCCTTCCCACCTTCAAGCGCATCAGCGATATTTCGGTCGTTAGCTCCCCCTTCCCCCGCAACGGCGCAGGCAAGCTGCTCCGCAATTTTGTCGACTGATACAAAAAGGGCGCGCAAAGGCGCAAAACTTTGTCGTTTTGCCGATTGACTTTGCCCCCATAATTCAGTTATAATAAGAATATATTTTAAGAAAGCACGTTAAGAAAGGATATAGCACGCCATGAAAAAGGTTGCCGTGATCATGGGAAGCGACAGCGATCTTCCCGTTGTAGAAAAAGCTGTGGATGTTTTGAAGGAGTACGGAGTCCCCGCCGAGGTGCACGTATATTCCGCACACCGCACGCCCGAGGAAGCAAGAAGCTTCGCAATCGGGGCAAGAGAAAACGGCTTTGGTGCCGTGATCTGCGCCGCAGGCATGGCGGCACATCTTGCCGGTGCGTTTGCCGCAAACACCACGCTCCCCGTCATCGGCATTCCGATCGCCGGCTCGAAGCTCGACGGCATGGACGCCCTTCTCTCTACCGTGCAGATGCCGACGGGTCTCCCCGTCGCCACCGTTGCCATAGGCGGCGCGGCAAACGCCGCCCTTCTCGCCATCCAGATCCTCGCCGTCACCGACGAGAGTCTTGCAAAGAAGTTAGACGACGCACGAATTGCGGGACGCAACAAGGTCCTTGAAAAGGATGCCGCCGTCATGGCAAAATTCAACGCGTAATTTTTCGCCGAAAGCAAGGAGATAAAAAAGCACATGGGACAACTCAAAGAAGAATGCGGCGTTTTTGGCGTCTTTTGTAACGAGGCGTATGACGTAGCGCGTATGACCTACTACGCGCTCTATGCATTGCAGCACCGCGGTCAGGAAAGCGCGGGCATCGTCGTGAACGACGACGGTCTTTTCCACACCTATAAGGATTCGGGCACGGTCGAGGAGGTCTTTACCCCCACGGTGCTTGAAAAGCTCGGACTTGGAAGCATGGCTGTCGGTCACGTGCGTTACGGCACCGCCGCCACCAAGGACCGCATCAACGCACAGCCGATGGTGGTCAACCACGTCAAGGGCAGAATGGCGATCGCCAACAACGGTACGCTCGTCAACTATCACGCTCTGCGCGAGCGTCTTGAATTGGACGGCGCCATCTTTCACACCTCGTCCGACACCGAGGTCATCTCTTACCTCATCACGCGTGAGCGTCTTTCCGCTCCTTCCATCGAGGTTGCCGTAGAGCGCGCAATGCCGCACCTTGAGGGCTCGTATTCTCTCATCGTCATGTCTCCCACCAAGCTGATCGCCGCTCGCGATCCTTGGGGCTTCCATCCGCTTTGCTACGGAATGACCGAGGACGGCAGAGTGGTCATTGCCTCCGAAAGCTGTGCGCTCAACTCGGTAGGCGCAACCCTTGTGAGAGATATCCTTCCCGGTGAAATTCTCATCGTAGACAAAAACGGCATTCGAACCATCGACACACACATCGGCACCCGTCCGCACGCGAGATGCGTGTTCGAATACATCTATTTTGCCCGTCCCGACTCTGTCATTGACGGCACCACCGTACACGCCGCACGCGTTGCGGCAGGTGCATTCCTTGCCAAGGAGCATCCCGTTGAGGCTGACGTTGTTATCGGCGTTCCCGACTCGGGGCTTGATGCTGCGATCGGCTACGCAAAGGAATCCGGCATTCCCTATGAAATCGGCTTTATCAAGAACAAATACATCGGACGCACCTTCATCGCTCCCGGACAAGCCAACCGCGAGGACAAGGTGCGCATCAAGCTCAACCCCATCTCGGAGGTGGTCAAGGACAAGCGCGTGGTGCTTGTGGACGACTCCATCGTGCGCGGCACGACGGGCGGACGCATTGTAAAGCTTCTGCGTGACGCGGGTGCGAAAGAAATTCACATGCGCATCTCCGCACCGCCCTTTCTCCATCCCTGCTATTACGGCACGGACGTAGACTCCTGCGACAATCTGATTGCATGCCGTCATACCTCCGAGGAAATTGCGAAGCTCATGGATGCGGATTCCCTCGGCTTCTTAGGTCTTGACTCCGTCAAGCTCTTAACAGGTGCTGAAAACGCATGCGAATTCTGCACCGCCTGCTTTACCGGCGTATACCCCACCGCAGTCCCCGATGCACCCGTGTGCTCGAAATACGATCGCAAGATCTCCGAGGGTAAAAAGCAGGATTGACTCTTTAAGTAAAAAGCCCGTTTTTCCCCGGGCTTTTTGCGCGTTTTATAAGGTATTAAAAATTGTCGATATACGAAAGGAAGGACGTCATCATGTCTCAAAACGCAACCTATGCGACGCTCTCGCTTGCCGAGCGTCTTTCGCCCAATCCTTACCCCGGCCGCGGCATCGTGCTTGGCAAAACGCCGAACGGCCGCTTTGCCGCCTTCGCCTATTTCATCATGGGCAGAAGCGACAACAGCCGCAACCGTGTCTTCACCAAGGAAGAGGACGGCACCATCCGCACCGAGCCCTACGACGTGTCCCGCGTCAAGGATCCCTCTCTCATCATCTACGCTCCCGTACGCGCCTACGCAAATCACGTGGTAGTCACCAACGGCGACCAGACGGATACTGCCATAGAGGGACTGAAAAGCGGTCTTTCCTTCTCCGAGAGCTTAAAGTCGCGCGAGTTTGAGCCCGACGCCCCCAACCTTACCCCCCGCATCAGCGGTGTTTTCCATTTTGAAAACGGCGCATTCACCTATGAAATGAGCATTCTCAAAAGCGCCGACCCCGAGGGAAGCGCATGCAACCGCTTCACCTACGACTACGCTCCCATCGCAGGTCTCGGTCACTTTATCCACACCTATATGGGAGCGTAGTCGTAGGTGAAGC
>SVTN01000088.1 GCA_015063765.1 Oscillospiraceae bacterium
CTACCGGTCGTGTTGAGAGAGGTGTCGTAAAGATGGCTGAGACCGTTGAGATCGTTGGTCTTTCCGACGAGAAGAAGCAGACCGTTATTACCGGTATCGAGATGTTCCATAAGCTTATGGATCAGGCTGAGGCTGGTGACAACATCGGTGCTCTTCTCCGCGGTATCCAGAAGAACGAGATCGAAAGAGGTCAGGTCCTCTGCAAGCCCGGCTCCATCCAGCCCCACACCAAGTTCATTGGTCAGGTTTACGTTCTGACTGAGAAAGAGGGCGGTCGTCAGAAGCCCTTCTTCTCCGGCTACAGACCTCAGTTCTACTTCAGAACCACCGACGTTACCGGTACCATCAAGCTCCCCGAGGGCGTTGATATGTGCCGCCCCGGCGATAACGTAAACATGGAAGTTGAGCTCATCACTCCTATCGCTATCGAGCAGGGTCTTCGTTTCGCTATCCGTGAGGGTGGTAGAACCGTTGGTTCGGGCGTTGTTTCCGAGATCAAGGCTTAATTAAAACAACAGTTTGCTTGTCATTCTTTGGGGATTGGTGCAATTCCATACCGGTGGTAAAGTCCACGAGTACCCGAAAGGGTACAGGAACGGGTGAAATTCCCGTACCGACGGTAAAGTCCGGATGAAAAAAGAAACAGGCTGCAAAAGGCATCCCCGTAGTGTTTTTACTACGGGGATGTTCCCATTTTTGCGGCATTTCACTATACTATGATAAGCCTCATCTTGCCGCAAAAGGAGTAAAAATATGATCATTAAAGATAAAGCGCTGGCGATCCGCTATGTTGCCATCACCGCCATGCTCGGTGCTCTTTCCTTCGTGTTACAGCTCTTTGAGTTTCCTCTTCCGTTTTTAATTCCTTCGTTTATTGAGTTTGACTTTTCCGACCTTCCCGCCCTCATCGCGTCCTTCAGCATGGGACCTGTGTCGGGCGTTACGGTCGCCTTGATAAAAAACGTTCTTCACCTCACCATGACAACCACAGGCGGTGTCGGAGAGCTCGCGAATTTCTTGCTCACCGCATCCTTTGTCGGTACGGCTGGCATCATCTATCATTTTAAAAAGAACCGCGCAGGTGCTTTGATCGGCAGCCTTACGGGCGCCTTGATCATGAGTGTCGTTTCCGTGCCTGTCAATCTCCTGATTACGTATCCGATCTACTATAACTTCATGCCCGAAGAGGCGATTTTGGCAGCATACCAAGCCATTTTTCCCTTTGTCAGCAGTATCTACACCTGCCTTTGGTTCTTCAACGCCCCCTTCAATCTTTTCAAGGGCTTGGTGGTCACCCTGATCACCTTCCTGATCTATAAGCACATATCCCCTCTGATCAAGGGAAAAAAGACGAAAAAATAACCTGAAAGGAAGCCTATGTTTGATCTTCTTGCACGCTGGTTTGTGCGTGACCGCAAAAACGTAAATGATCCTGCCGTTCGCCGTGCCTACGGTATGATGGTCAGCATCATCGGCATTGTTTTAAACTTAATTTTAGCAGGCGGTAAGCTTGTTGTCGGCATTCTTTCGGGCTCGCTCTCAATCGAGGCAGATGCCGTCAATAACCTCTCGGACGCAGGCGCGGCGCTCGTTGCCCTCATCTGCTTCCGCATCTCGGCAAAGCCTGCCGACCGCGACCATCCCTACGGTCACGCGCGCATGGAATATGTCGCAAGCATGATCGTTTCCTTTCTTATCCTGCTTGTCGGCTTTGAGCTTTTGCGTGAGTCAGCCATCACGCTTTATACCTCTATCGTCACCCCGGAGCTCGTTGCAGAGGTTGCGTTTTCTCCCGTCACCGTCGCTGTCCTAGGCATTTCGGTGCTGGGTAAGCTCTTTCTCGCCGCCCTCAACCGCGCCATCGGCAAGCGGATCGATTCCGCCGTGATGCGTGCCGCTTCTGCCGACAGCCTTTCCGACGTCCTTTCCACCGCCGCCGTTCTCGTGGCACTCATTATCGCCCACTATCTGCCCCTGCCTTTTTCGTTGGACGGGGCTATGGGTATCCTCGTTTCTGTGCTGATCCTCATTGCGGGCGGAAAGATCCTGCTCGAAACCAAAAACTCCATTTTAGGCGAAGCACCCGACAGTGAAACGGTGAAGGCAATCGAGGAGCTTGTCATGTCCTATCCCATCTCGGTCGGTATGCATGACCTCTCAGTCCACAAGTACGGGGCAGGGAATATCATTGCCACCCTCCACGTTGAGGTGGACGGCAAGGGCGATATCTTTGAAGCCCACGATGCCATCGACAATATCGAACGGGAGCTTTGGCATAAGCTTCACGTTCGTGCCACCGTACATCTTGATCCCATTGTCGTCGGTGACCCTGTAGTCGATGCTATGCATGCCGTCGCTGTCGAGGCGGTCAAGACGGTTGATGCGCGTATCACGGTGCACGATTTTCGCATGGTGCGCGGTACGACCCACTCCAACCTCATCTTCGATGTTGCCGTGCCCTTTGAATGCACGCTCACCGATAAGGAGATCGTCGCCGCCATCGGCGAAGAGGTGGGCAAAAAATATCCCGACCATTACACGGTCATTTCGGTTGACCGCGTTTGACGCAAAACGGCTTCTGCCACGCAGCAGAAGCCGTTTTTTTATTCTTTATAGTTATAAAGATACTCCGAAGGGGAAACACCCTTGATCCGTTTGAACTCGGTAGAGAAGTATTTGTAATCGCGGTAGCCAGACAGCGTCGCGACCTCCTTGATGGAGTAGTAGCCGCCTGACATCAGTCCCACCGCACGAGCAATGCGCAAACGAATGAGATACGCCTGCGGCGCACAGCCGTATGCCGCGCGGAACAAACGCCTGAAATACACCTCGCTGATAAACGCCGCCTTGGCACAGTCACGGACCGTCAGATCGGGGTCGTCCAGATGCTCCTTCATATAAGCAACGCCACGGGCAATCTTGGGGCTGGGCTCAGCCTCACTCACGTTTTGCAAATAGCATTTTTTCAGGATCTCAGCCACCAAAGCGGTAGCGGTATAGCGGTATCCCGGCTTCTTTTCCTCCCAAACGCCGAGAAGAGAGCGGAACATCTCCCCCATCTCCGCGGGGTCATCGGGATAAAAGGCGGAGATCTCACGGGAAAAGGTGCCGAAAAGATTTAAATGAACGATGATCATATCGTCCACCTTCGCCGTGCGCGCGTAGTCAAGACGGGAGGGAACAAAGCAAACAGAGCCATCCGAAAGTGCGATCTCCTGTGTTTCGGTTTTCAGATGTGCATCTGCCGCGATGCGAAAGGAGAGCGCGTCAAAATTTCGACCTGTATTGAACATGGAAATGTTTTCTTGCTTGATGTAAAGCACGTCAAGTAGCTCAAAGGATAAATTTGCACTTTCAAAAATCATAGAACGGTCACGCTCCTTCCTGTTTCCATTTTAACATTTTTGTTTCGAAAAGTCAACCGAAAGAAGCGATTTCTGTATATACTTTTTTGTCATTCTATGGTAAAATATAAAAAAAGCACACGGAGGAAAGTCATGCTTGAGCGCAGAAGAGTATTAGAGCTTTTTGAAAAAGAGAAGGACGCCCTGCAGGCGAAGACCCAAGAGGGCATTGAAAAGAACCGCAAGGGAAAATTCACCCTCCGCTTGACCGATAAAACGGGAAAACCTCTTGCCAATACGGCGGTGAAGCTCTGTCAAAAGACCCACGAATTTCGCTTCGGTGCCAATTTGTTCATGTTAGACGAGCTCGAAACGCCCGAAAAAAACCAAGCGTATAAGCAACACTTTACGGGACTTTTCAATATGGCGACCTTGCCCTTTTATTGGGATAGCCTTGAGCCTGAAAAGGGACACCCTCGCTTTGCAAAGGACAGCCCAAGGGTCTATCGCCGTCCTGCCCCCGATCTTTGTATCGAATTTTGCGAAAAGCACGGCATTGAGCCGCGTGAGCATGCGCTTGCCTACGAGCAGTTTTTCCCCAAATGGCTTTACGGCGCCGATACGGAAACAACAAAGGCGGCACTTGAAACGCGCTATGCCGAGATCGCGGCACGCTATGCCGACAAGATCCCCACCATTGAGGTCACCAACGAAATGCTTTGGGAAAAGGGAAGAACCGCCTTTTACGATGACGCCGATTACGTGGCTTGGTGCTTCAAAATGGCGGAAAAGTATTTTCCGCAAAATGAGCTTGCCGTTAACGATGCCACCGATATGGCATGGGGTATGCGTCCGCGCACCTGTTCGGCATATTACTCGTACATCGAAGCCGCGATATTGAAGGGCGCACGCATTGATGCCGTCGGCATGCAGTTCCATATGTTCCATCCGCGTGAGCGCGAATACGAGGCAACTCGCCCCTATTATGATCCCGATGCGCTTTACGCCCACATGGATCTCTTCGCTCGCTTCGGTAAGCCATTGCAGGTGACCGAGATCACAGTTCCTTCCTATTCGTGGGAAAAGGAGGACGAGGAGCTCCAAGCGGATATCCTCGAATATCTCTATTCCATCTGGTTTTCGCATCCTGCCGTGGAGCAGATCGTATATTGGAATCTCGTGGACGGCTACGCCCACGTGTGGGATCCCGATCCCGAAGTGATTGCCGCCTCGCAGGGCAATATGACGCAGGGCGAAAACTACTACCACGGCGGACTCTTGCGCTTTGACCTCTCAAAAAAGCCTGCCTACGAGCGCCTTGATACTCTCATCAATAAGGCTTGGCATACAGAGGGCGAGTTTAACACCGATGCGGACGGATGTCTATCCCTCCGCGCCTTTTACGGCAATTATGACCTGACCGTCCTGAAAGAAAACGGGCAAAAAGGCGAGATCACCTTTTCCAAAAAGGGAGAAAATTGTTTTGCTCTCGTTCTCTAACAAAAGAGCACCCTCATTCGGGTGCTCTTTCGTTTTTTTTGATCAAATTCCGCAAAGCCGCGATCGCTTCCCTAAGACCGCCGACCTCGTCGATCAGCCCGCATCTCACCGCGTCCTCGCCTTCAAGCAGCGTGCCGATATCGTTGGCAAGGGTGTCCGTCGCCGTCATCATACGGCGGAAGTTTTCTTCTTCTACCCGTGAATGCTCCACAACAAAGCGCACGATGCGGTTTTGCATCCGTTCGAGATAGTCGAAGCTCTGCGGCACGGCAAGGATGAGTCCGCCCGTGCGTACGGGATGCACCGTCATGGTAGCGGAAGGTACGATAAACGACCTGCGCGCCGCGACCGCCAAGGGTACGCCAATCGAGTGTCCGCCGCCAAGCACTAAGGAAACGGAGGGGGTCTTGATCGAGGAGATCACCTCGGCAAGTGCCAATCCCGCCTCCACGTCGCCGCCAAGCGTGTTGAGCAGAATTAAGATCCCCCTCGTTGCTTCATCCTCCTCAAGAGAGAAGAGAAGGGGCAAAAGATGCTCGTATTTTGTTGCCTTACGGGTGCTGTCGAGCACCCCGTGTCCCTCGATCTCTCCGATGATCGAAAGACAAAAGATATCTCCCCCCTCGTTTTTTGCCGTTCCAAGCTCTGTGATGCGCTCTTCGTTTTGTGTTTCCTCGCCCATCCTCTCTCTCCTTTGTATAATAATTTGATTTTTCTTTTATTTTTTACAAATTTCTTTGCTTCTAAACTTTACTTTTGCGAAAATTTATGTTACAATATTATGAGCGTGGAAAAACGCTCATAAGACGGTATTATAAAAACAAAGGAGATATAACAATGAGCAAAATTCTTGTGGAAACCTCGGCTCGTCACGTGCACCTTTCTCAGGATGCGATCGACACCCTCTTCGGTAAGGGCTATACCCTCACCAACAAGAAGGATCTTTCTCAGCCCGGTCAGTTCGCTTGTGAGGAGAAGGTTGAGGTCATCGGTCCTAAGGGCAGCCTTAAGATGAGCATCCTCGGTCCCGCACGTCCTGCAAGCCAGGTGGAGATCTCTCTCTCCGACGCACGCACCCTCGGTGTAAAGGCACCCGTCCGCGAGAGCGGCGACATCGCAAACACCCCCGGCTGCACCATCAAGGTTGGCGACAACGTTGTTGAGATCGCAGAGGGCGTGATCGTTGCAAAGCGCCACATTCACATGACTCCCGCAGACGCAGCTGAGCTTGGCGTATCCGATAAGGAGATCGTCAGCGTAAAGCTTGACACCGCGCGTCCCCTCATCTTCGGTGACGTTGTTGTCCGTGTCAGCGAAAAGTTTGCTCTCGCTATGCACATCGATACCGATGAGTGCAATGCCGCAGGCGCTGCAGGCGAGGTTTACGGCGAGATCGTAAAGTAATTTTCCCTTAAGTTAATTTTTAAAAAGGAGATACAACAATGGCAGAACTTGTTTATTCCAAAGAAGTGGAAAACATGTGTATCGTTGCCAAGGGTCCCAAGCACGGTCCCGCTCCCATTCCCGAAGAGGGCAAATGGGTGAAGGCAAAGGAAATCACCGACATCTCGGCTTACACCCACGGTGTGGGCTGGTGCGCACCCCAGCAGGGCGCGTGCAAGCTGTCCCTCAACGTAAAGGACGGCATCATTGAGGAGGCTCTTGTTGAAACCATCGGCTGCTCGGGTATGACCCACTCCGCCGCTATGGCAGCAGAGATCCTTCCCGGTAAGACGCTTCTCGAAGCACTCAACACCGACCTCGTTTGCGATGCGATCAACACCGCAATGCGTGAGCTCTTCCTGCAGATCGTATACGGTCGTAGCCAGTCCGCGTTCTCTGAGGGCGGTCTTGTCATCGGCGCAGGCATGGAGGACCTCGGTAAGGGTGAGCGTTCCATGGTCGGTACCATGTACGGTACCCGTGCAAAGGGCGTTCGTTACCTCGAAATGACCGAGGGCTACTGCACCAGAATG
>SVTN01000089.1 GCA_015063765.1 Oscillospiraceae bacterium
GTCCCCGGCTGCGCCTACCGCACGGAGGAGGGCGTTTTTGTCCCCACCCCCTTTGTCGGTGAGGGTACTCCGCCATCCCCCTTGGATTTCGGCTACAGGGAGGCACTTCACGGGCGCATCGCCTATCTCGAAACCTCTCGCGGATGCCCCTTTCCCTGCGCCTTTTGCCTTTCGGGCAGAAGTGGAAAGGTGCGCTTTTTCGACATCGACCGCGTAAAAAGAGATATTCTTCTTTTGGCAAACGCAAAAACGCAGACGGTCAAGCTGGTTGACCGCACCTTCAACGCCGACCGCACCCGTGCCCGTGCGCTTTGGCAGTTTATGATAGAGAAGCGCAGGTCGGGCGAGATCCCCGAAGGCGTCTGCTTCCATTTTGAGATTGCGGGAGAGCTTCTTGACGACGAGAGCCTTGCTCTCCTTGCAACTGCGCCGCGCGGACTGTTTCAAATGGAGATCGGACTACAGTCCTTGCACCCCGATACGCTGAAGGCCATTTCCCGTGCCCCCGTGTCGGAGCGCCTGCTTTCAAATAATCGCCGCCTTGTAGAAATGGGCAACATCCACATCCATACCGACCTGATCGCAGGGCTTCCCTGTGAGGATCTTGCCACCTTTCGGAAAAGCTTTGACACCGCCTTTTCCCTTGGCGCGCATATGCTCCAGCTCGGCTTTTTGAAGCTGCTCCACGGTGCTCCCATGCGTGAGGAAAAGGAAAAATATCCTTGCACCTACGGGAAAAAACCGCCCTACACCGTGACCTCTACCCCCTGTCTTTCGGAGAGTGATCTTGAAGAGATCGCCCTTTGCGAGGAGGGCTGCGAGCGGCTGTATAACAGCGGAAAATATAAAGAAACGCTCGACGCCGTGCTTGCGTGCGGCATCTCACCCTACACCCTGTTTCGAAAGGCGGGCGAAGCGCTCTCCCATCTTGCAAAGGCATATACTCTTGATGATGAGATCGCCGTGCTTCTTGCCTTTTTCGAAGATTATCTTCCGAGGGAGCGCGTGCGCGACCTGCTCCTTCTCGACCACATTTCCAAAAACCCCTCCTGCTACGTTCCCAAGGCACTCAGACGCGAGGACGCGGCACTCGCCCGTGTCAAGCGCGAGATGAGCGAGGCGTATCCCTTGAAGCAGGGCGTCCGCCGCGCCGTCGTCCTTCTCTATACCCAAGCGTGTGTCGCCTTTGCCGACTATGATAAAAAAGACCCCGTAACCGACCGTTACGAGGTGAAAACCGTAAAAATGTAAACAAAAATTAGAAAAGCCGTCCGTTTGGACGGCTTTTTTGAAAGGCTCCCTCCCCGAGGGGGCTCCCGCCTTGGCGGGTGGGGGAGTTATGCGTGATAGAGTTTTTTCGTTTGATACTTCGGCTCACACGTCAGATTGATGCCGAGCTTCTTCATCACGTTTTCGTCCACAGGTGCTAAGATGACCGAGGAATGTACCTCACAGCCCTTTAACTTATCCAACTGTTCCAAGGCTCTTTTTGCGGTCGGATTGGTGACGGCGCTGATAGAAAGAGCGACGAGGACCTCGTCGGTATGAAGTCTGGGGTTGTGATTGCCGAGATGGCGCGTTTTCAGCTCCTGCACGGGACCGATGATCTCGGGAGAGATAAGATGCACCTCGTCGGGAATGTGAGCAAACACCTTGAGGGCATTGAGCAGCATCGCGCTCGTAGCTCCAAGTAGATCAGAGGTCTTGCCTGTAATGATGGTGCCGTCGGGAAGCGAGATCGCGGAGGCGGGAGAGCCCTCCTTTTCCGCACGCGCGCAGGCGGCGGCAATCACGGGGCGGTCCTCGGGCGTGATGCCCGCCATATTCATAAGAAGCTTGATCTTTTCCACGTCGTCGCCGTCCGTCGTACCCTTACGGCGGTTGACAAGTGCCCCGTAATAGCGGCGAATGATCTCCATATTGGAGGCGTGGCGGCAGGCGTCGTCGTCAAAAATACAGTTGCCCGCCATGTTGACGCCCATATCGGTGGGGGACTTATAAGGGCAGGAGCCGCCCGAAATGCGCTCCATCATGGCTTTGAGCACGGGGAAGATCTCCACGTCACGGTTGTAGTTGACGGTGGTCTCGCCGTAAGCCTCTAAGTGCCAAGGGTCGATCATGTTGACGTCGTTGAGGTCGGCGGTCGCCGCCTCATACGCCATGTTTACGGGGTGGCGCAGGGGAAGATTCCAAATAGGGAAGGTTTCAAACTTTGCGTAGCCCGAGCGGATGCCTCTCTTGCTGTCGTGATAGAGCTGGGAAAGACAGGTCGCCATCTTTCCGCTTCCGGGACCCGGTGCGGTCACGACCACGAGCGAGCGCTCGGTTTCGATGTATTCATTTTTGCCGTATCCGTCGTCACTCACGATGGTGGCAATGTCCGAGGGATACCCGGGGATGCGATAATGCTTGTACACGCGCACGCCAAGCGACTCAAGACGCTTCTTAAACGCCTCAGCCGAGGGCTGATCGTTGTAGCAGGTAAGCACCACGCTGCCCACGTAAAGACCAAAGCCGCGGAAGGCGTCGATCAGACGAAGCACGTCTTGGTCGTAGGTGATGCCGAGGTCGCCTCTGACCTTGTTTTTCTCAATATCCGCCGCGTTAATGACAATGACGATCTCCGCTTCCTCGCGAAGCTTGACCAGCATGCGGATTTTACTGTCGGGCGCGAAGCCGGGAAGCACGCGCGCCGCGTGAAAATCGTCGAACAGCTTGCCGCCGAACTCCAGATACAGCTTGCCCCCAAACATATCAATGCGGTCGCGGATATGCTCCGATTGCAAGCGGATATATTTTTCGTTGTCAAATCCAATTCTGCTCATGACTTGTGTTCCTTTCGGCACTCTGTTGCGTACAATAGAAGTATACCACAAAAAAATGGCTTTTGCAAGAGCAAATGACGCTTTTTTTCGATTTTGAATTTTTTTTGAAAGCCCTTGTAAAATCCATGCGAATATGCTATAATGTATTTGAAAAAGTATATGTTGGAAGGAAAAACCTGTGATCATTGCACTCGAAGAAGCAAAATTAAAGCTCGTAGCGTTAAGAGCAGATCTTTCCGAGCTCGGTTCCTCGCTTCACGTGGAGGAGCTTCGCTTAAAGGCAAAGGAGCTTGAGGAGCTGACCTACGCTGAGAATTTTTGGAACGATCAGGCGAGGAGCACCAAGATCGCCAAGGAGCTTGCCGATTATAAAGACACCGTAGAAGGGTATGACCGTCTGGTATCCCGTCTGGAAGACGCCATCATGCTTGCCGAAATGGCAATTGAAGAAAACGATGAAGACTCGCTTCCCGAGGTGGAGAGCGAGCTTGAGGAGATCGTCAAGGAAGCGGAGCACCGCCGTATTGAGAGCCTCTTTACGGGCGAATACGACAAGAACAACGCCATCCTCTCATTCCATCCCGGTGCAGGCGGTACCGAGGCGCAGGACTGGGCGTCCATGCTCTACCGCATGTATTGCCGCTGGGGCGAGAGCCGCGGCTTCAAGGTCAAGCTGATCGATTGGCTTGACGGTGACGAAGCGGGACTCAAAAGTGCCACCATCATGGTCGAGGGACTTCACGCCTACGGCTACCTTAAGAGCGAAAACGGCGTTCACCGCCTCGTGCGCGTTTCTCCCTTTGATGCTTCGGGCAGACGCCAGACCTCCTTCGCATCGGTTGAGGTCATGCCCGAATTCAACGACGATAACGACACCATCGAGATCCGTGACGAGGATCTTGAGATCACAGCCCACCGTTCCTCGGGTGCGGGCGGTCAGCACATCAACAAGACCGACTCCGCCATCCGCATCGTCCACCTGCCGACGGGCATCGTGGTCGGCTGTCAGAACGAGCGTTCTCAGCTTCAAAACAAGGAAACTGCGCTTAAGATGCTCAAGAGCAAGCTGATGGAGATCAAGGCGCGCGAGAAGCTTGAGCGTATTGAGGACATCCAAGGCGTTAAGAGCAACATTGAGTGGGGCTCGCAGATCC
This sequence comes from Oscillospiraceae bacterium, assembly GCA_015063765.1. GTDB lineage: Bacteria > Bacillota > Clostridia > Oscillospirales > CAG-272 > UBA1740. Next base: position 3,980 of record SVTN01000089.1, read on the forward strand.
GCAGCTACGTGTTCATGCCGTATACCTTGGTCAAGGACACCCGTACAGGATATGAAACGGGCGACGTTTCCTCGGTCATGGACGGAGAGTTAGACGGATTTATCAACGCTTACCTCAAAGATCTTGCAAAAAAGTAATATAACCAATACACAAATACACAAAACCAAAAAGGAGATTTGTTACGATGAAAAAATTAAAGTTACCCGCAGCAGTTGCACTTTTCGTGCAGTCCATCACCTTCTTTGTACTCTTCATCGTCCTTTGGTCGAAGAAGAAGTCGCTTGCAGGTGCATTCCTCGCCGTGTCCGCTATGGGCGGCGTTGCATGCGGATGCCTTGTCGCTCAGATGCGTAAGGAGATCGCGGCTACCACGGTAGAGTTCGACGACGAGTTCGATATGGACGAGGCTGAGCTGAAGGCTGATCTTTCCGGCGACGAGGAAGAGGAAGCTCCCGCCCTCTGATTTTTGGAAAGGGCATAAAGTAATGGAAAAAACGGCAGAAGACTGCCGTTTTTTTCTTTTTGCGGAAAAAGTTTTGGGCTTCCCGAAGCGTTCGGCTTCTCATATAATAGAGGAAGACGGTATATGAAAGGAGAAGCATATGGATTTCGTACGGATCAGCGACGCTAAGATCAAGCTGACACTCACGGATGCAGATATGAAGAAATACGGCGTGACCGAAAAGGATTTAAGTGCCGATACCACAGCGCGCCGCCGCATTCTTTGGACGCTGCTCGATGAAGCCAAGCAAAAAATGGGGATGGATGCCCTAGGGGCAAAGACGCTCGTAGAGATGTTCCCCGGACGGCACGGCGGATGTGAGCTTTTTATTACCCTGCTGCGCGGAAAGAGCGAGCTACATACCGCGTGCTACCGCTTTCGGGATATTACACGGGTGCGCCTTGCGGCGGAGAAGCTTGGGGCGCCGTATATCGACGAGGAAAACGCCGCTCTTTATACCTTAAAGGACGGTGAGGCAGTCTTGGTTCTTTCGGTTGCCGAGCGGGGAAACGCGCGTACGCTGTCACCGCATAGCTTTTTGGAGGAATACGGGGAGCGGGAAAAAAGCCCCCTCTTTCACGCCTATACCAAGGAATACGGTACCTGCCTTTACGAAACACGCGCCATTCGGCGGCTGGTAGAGGAAAAAAACGATTTTTCGGTATAGTTTGATGCGTTGGGCGGCAAAATAAGGAAAACGCCGCAAAGGCACACGGAAAGGAAGTATGAATATGACTTTAACCGCCAAGGAATGCTCTCTCTTAAAGGATATGAAGGACTCGGAGCAGCTCTGCATCGACAAGTATGAAAGAGGGGCGATGAGCGCCGCAGACGGACAACTGAAAAATCTGTTTTCGTCCCTCACCGCCAAGGAGCGCACCCACCTCGATACCCTGACCAAAATCGAAAACACAGGCACAGCCCCCACAATGGGAGGTGGTAGCAGTGAACAGCCCATGACCTTCACCGCCACTTATACCCCGGGGGACAGCTCGGAGAACGCCAAGAACGACGCCTATCTCTGCACCGACGCACTTTCGGGAGAAAAGCATGTTTCCGCCCTGTATAACACCTGCATCTTTGAGTTTAAGGATGCTGGCATCCGTCAGGCACTCGCGCATATCCAAAAGGAAGAGCAGGAGCACGGAAAAATGATCTACGATTATATGTCGGCAAACGGTATGTACTAAGCAAAAAGCGCGGTCAAAAGACCGCGCTTTTAACATATGCAAACAGAAGCTTACTTACTTGTTGGTTCTCTCTTCAATTAAGAATGTTGCTTCCATATCGGCAACGTAGGTCGCCATGGCGAGAGGGAACATCTCAAAGGCTTGGGAAACGTTCTTTGCCTCCTCTTCCTTCGAAAAGCCCATATGATAGCGGATGGCAAACGCCTCTTCTCTTGTGAGCTTCATAAAGCCGGAGATGACGTAGACAGATTTTTCGCCGTGTCCGTAGGGAAGCTGATCGTCGAACTCGTAGCTGTCGACCGACACCCAAACACCGTCCTTCTTGACGTTGCGCTTGGAGGGCTTGTAGATGTTTACCTTGCAAAGGTCGTGAAGGAGCGAAACGATGGCAATACTCTCCTCCGAAAAATGCAGGTCGTAGGTATCGGTAAAGCGCGCGCTCGTCACGTAGGCGCGCAGGGACTCGTATACGTTAATGCTGTGCTCGCAAAGACCTCCGGCATACGCGCCGTGGAAGCGGGTCGATGCAGGGGCAGTAAAGAAATCCGATGCGGGCGATTCCAGATAGGCGAGAAGCGCGTCAGCCCCTTCACGCGTGATGTGTTCTTTATAATAAGCAATGAATTTTTGCTTGTTGGAGAGCGGTGTTTCCATAATACACTCCTTTTTGGTTTTTCTACCACAATTATAGCATTCTTTCTTTAAAAAAGCAAGGACTTATTGCAAAACGCAAAAAGATATGGTATGATAAAGTAAAAAAGAGGGAGGGAAAAGGATATGTATGCAAAGGTCTATGTTGAGATCACCAATACCTGCAATATGAATTGCTCCTTTTGCCACGGTCACTCCCGTTCTCCAAGGCGTATGACCGAGAGCGAGTTTTCTCATATTCTATCCTCTCTCGACGGTGTGACACAGTATATTTACTATCATTTGATGGGAGAGCCGCTTTTGCATCCCGCGCTTCCGCGCTTTCTTCAAATGGCAAAGGCGCAGGGCTTCCGCTCCATCCTTACCACCAAC
>SVTN01000090.1 GCA_015063765.1 Oscillospiraceae bacterium
ACTCATATTTTTCAATGTGAATGGAAGTGTAAACATCATCGCGGACAAGGCGCTCATTCAGAAGAACGGCATCCTCGTAGTTGTAGCCCTCCCAGGTCATGAAGCCGATGAGAGCGTTCTTACCGAGGGAGATCTCACCGTTCGAGGTTGCGGGACCGTCTGCAATGACCTGCCCCTTCATCACACGGTCACCCTCGTTGACGATGGGGCGCTGGTTGACGGAGGTGCTCTGGTTGGAGCGCTTGAACTTGGTCAGATAGTAAACATCCTTCTGTCCCTCGTCGTTCAAAACGACGATCTTATCGGATGCGACCTTCTCGACGATACCGCTTTCCTTAGCGACGACTACAGCACCCGAGTCAACGGCTGCCTTGTATTCCATACCCGTACCGACGTAGGGCGAATCGGTCATCATCAGAGGCACAGCCTGCTTCTGCATGTTCGAGCCCATGAGCGCACGGGTATTGTCATCGTTTTCAAGGAAGGGGATCATTGCGGTAGCGACCGAAACGAGCATACGGGGAGATGCGTCCATGTAGTCGATCTCGGAGGCGTCAAACTCACCGATCTCGGAGCGGTCACGTGCGATAACACGGCGATTGATGAAGTGTCCCTCCTCGTCAAGAGGCTCGTTTGCCTGTGCAACGATGTAGTTGTCTTCAATATCAGCCGTCATATATTCTACGGTATCGGTAACGATTCCCTTCTCCTTGTCGACCTTGCGGTAAGGAGCCTCAAGGAAGCCGTACTCGCTGATGCGCGCGTAGGTAGAAAGGTAGGAAATAAGACCGATGTTAGGACCTTCGGGCGTTTCGATAGGACACATTCTACCGTACTGGGTATAGTGAACGTCACGGACGTCGAAGGAGGCGCGGTCACGGGAAAGACCGCCGGGACCAAGTGCCGAAAGACGGCGCTTGTGGGTCAGCTCAGCCAGAGGGTTGTTCTGGTCCATGAACTGCGACAGAGGCGAAGAGCCGAAGAACTCGCGGATCGCCGTGGTTACGGGACGGGAGTTGATCAGGGATGCAGGGGTCATCTCAGAGGAATCGTGCACCTGCATGCGCTCCTTCACATTCTTGTCCATGCGGGACATACCGATGCGGAGCTGGTTCTGGAGCAATTCACCCACGCAACGCAGGCGGCGGTTGCCAAGGTGGTCGATATCGTCCACATTGCCGATGCCGTGTGCAAGGTTGAAGAGATAGCCGATGGATGCAAAGATATCATCCTTGGTGATGTGACGGGGTGCAAGCTCGTAAGCACGCTCACGGCAGAGCTTCTTGACCTCGTCCATATCGCCCTCGGCTGCCTCAAGGATTTCCTCAAGCACCGAAACGCGAACCTTGCCCGAAATACCGATATCCTTCAGGTCAAAGCCAAGGACCGTTTCGGGATAAACGGTGCCGTTCGAGAAGATCTTGATCTCCTTGCCCTCGGACTGCTCGTTGGTCGCATAGACCTCGTTTACGCCTGCGCGCTCGATGGCATCTGCCATTTCACGGGAAACGACGGTGCCCGCCTCAGCGATCACCTCGCCCGTAAAGGGAGAAACAGCGGGTCTTGTCAGAGTAAGGCCGCGGATTCTGCCGGAGATAGCAAGCTTCTTATCAAACTTATAGCGGCCTACGGGTGCCAAAGCGTAACGCTTGGGATCAAAGAAGGTGTTGGAGATGAGGGTCTGTGCACTCTCCGCTGTCGGCGGCTCACCGGGACGCATCTTTTTGTAGATGTTCTTGAGCGCTTCATCGCGGATGGGTGTGCCTCTCTCCTCAGCAAGGCGACAGCTGTCGTCCTTGTCAAGGGTGGGCAGAAGAAGATCCTCGTTGCCGAAGAGCTCTGCGATCGCCTCGTCCGTATCCTCGCCAAGGGCGCGTACAAGGACGGTGATCGGAATTTTTCTGTTTTTATCGATCTTTACGTAGAAGATACCGGAGGCATCGGTCTCATATTCGAGCCACGCACCGCGATAAGGAATAACCTGGGCGCTATAGCTGTTCTTGCCCGTCTTATCCATTTCGGCAGCATAGTAGATGCCGGGAGAACGCACGATCTGAGATACGATAACGCGCTCCGCACCGTTGATGACGAAGGTTCCGTTCTCGGTCATCAGCGGGAAATTGCCCATAAAGATCTCGGAGGACTTGATCTCCCCCGTTTCCTTATTGGTCAGACGAACCACCATACGAAGCGGTGCTTCATAGGTCACGCCGCGGCGCTTGCACTCCTCCACGGGGTACTTCGGCTCGGCGTCGATCGAATAGGACACGAAATCCACCACGAGATTTCCCGAAAAATCAACGATCGGGGAAACGTCGTGCAGGACCTCCTCAAGTCCCTCGCTAAGAAACCACTCGTAGGATTTCTTTTGCACCTCGATAAGATTCGGCATCTCGAGCGAATCGTCGATCCGCGCGAAGCTCTTTCTTACCGTGGTACCAAGCTTTCTTTCTTTGAGTTTCATTTGCAGCTTACTCCATTTCTTTTCGGACTTTGAGACCATTTAACTAATTTAGGAAGTTTGTTGCGCAATTTTATTTAAAATTTACAGTTTGTTTACCAAATTGCTCCGAAAAGTTTTCCTGATTTTGGTGAACAAATTGTAAATTTTAAATTATTTTTTGTGAAACAAGCCATATTTGCGCAGTTTAATATTATATACAAAAAAGCCCTCGTTGTCAAGGGCTTTTCCAAAAAAAGTTAAAATATTTTTGTTTTTGCGTTTTTTAACCTGTTTTCGGGGTGATCTCTCTATTTTTCGGCGTCTGGAAACGAAAAGAGAGAAAAAGGCAGGCGGTCTGCTTGCTCGGATACAAGCGTGAGCGGCTTCCCTTTCACGGTTTGAAAGGAGAGGCGATAAGAAAGCAACCCCATCGGATATGCGTCGCCGCCGCCGTATTTTCGGTCGCCTAAAAGCGGATGACGGCGCGAAGAAAACTGCACGCGGATCTGATGGGTGCGTCCCGTATGCAAAACGACCCGCACGAGGGAAAGGCTGTCCTGTGCGTCTTCTTTTTCGTCAAGCACCTCGTAAGCGAGGGATGCCGCCTTTACGCCGCGGCGCATTCGTTTGACGACGTAGCTTTTGTTCTTGGCGGAATCCTTAAACAGAAGGTCGTATAGTTCTCCGCCCTTCTCTTCCATTTTTCCCGTGATAACGGCAAGGTACTCCTTTTTGAAGCGTTCTCTGTCGGACATGAGTGCCGAATAATAGGCAGCCCCCTTTGCCGTTTTGGCAAGAAGCATCACCCCTGCCACCTCCCTGTCAAGACGGGTGATGGGGGAAAGAAAGCCGTTTTCACCATGGGACAGAAGCGCATTTACAACCGAGGGTGCCTTCTCCGATTGCTCGGAAAGAAGCCCTGCGGGCTTATCGATCACGAGGGTGTCGGCATCCTCGTAAAGAATCTTGATCCCGTCCGTCATTTTATCATCTTTCCTTTCGTTCGCTCTCAATGCCGATATCGTTACCGAGCACACCGCCGCTTTGTACCGCATTTTTTCCAAAGCGATCCCGCAGGGTGATCAACGCCCCCTCTAATCGCTCACGCTTTTCCCGTTTTTCATCCGTTTCGCTGTCAAAAAGCGACATTTGAGATACCGCGTCGGCGCTGTGCATGAGTCCCGTTGCCGCAACGCTGATCATGCGGATGGGAACGCCGCGATGCACCGCGGAAAGTGCAAGCGCAAGCGCGGTTTCGGAGATCTCACGGGCAAGATGCGTCGGGGTATCGAGGGTGGTCTGCTTGGAGGTGCTTTTGAGCAAGTAGTCCTTGACCGTCACGCCGACGGTGGTGCATTTCATATCCGTTTTGCGCAAGCGATACGCAACCTCCTCGGCAAGCACGCGAACACCGAGCGCGATCTCGTCCTTGGATACTAGGTCATGGCGGAAGGTCATGCCCGTGCTGACGCTTTTGGCATCCGTTTTATCGAGAAGGCTTGCAACGGGGCTGTCATCCTCCCCTCTTGCATAGGTGGAGAGCATCGTCCCTGCTTTGCCAAGCTTTGCGCTTAAGAAGGTGGGGCTTGCCGCGGCAAGATCGCCGATGGTGAGAATACCCATACCTTCAAGCACCTTCGCCGTTTGGTCGCCGACGAAGATCATGGCGTCGGCGGGAAGGGGGTGGACGATGCGCGAAACATCCTCACGCCCGATCACCGTCACGGCGTCCGGCTTTTTGTAGTCGCTGCCAAGCTTTGCGAAGATCTTGTTAAAGGAAACGCCGACCGACACCGTGATCCCAAGCTCCTCCTTCACCTCACGGCGGATGCGCTCGGCAATGGTGACACCGTCACCGAACAGGGTGCGGCTGCCCGTAACGTCGATCCAAGCCTCGTCAATGCCAAAGGGCTCTACCATATCGGTATAGCGAGATAGGATGGCACGGAAGCGGCGGGAAAACGCGGCATACTCCGCGTGATGGGGCGGAACCAGCACAAGCTCGGGGCATTTTCTCTTTGCAGACCAAATGGTTTCGGCGGTCACCACCCCCTTTGCCTTAGCAAGCTCGTTTTTGGCAAGAATGATGCCGTGCCGTGCCTCGGCATCTCCCGCAACTGCCATGGGAACGCGCGCAAGCTCGGGACGGAAGACGGTTTCGACCGACGCAAAAAAGCTGTTGCAATCGACATGCAAAACAGTACGGTCCATACTTCCCTCCCGAATTGTTTTAATCTTTTTCCGCGTACAGCGGCAACGTCATGATAAAGCGAGAGTCGATGCCCTCTCGGCTCTCGGCGCGGATCTCGCCGCCGTGGGCATTTACAATGGTCTTTACAAAGTAAAGCCCGAGTCCTACACCCTTTTTATCCTCACCGCGGCTCTTGTCGCTCTTATAGAAGCGGTCAAAGATGTTCGGCAGATCCTCTTTGGAAATACCGATGCCCTCGTTGTAAACGGAGAGCTGTACATACGCATCGGTATGGGTGAGGGTGACCGACAGCTTACCGCCCTCTCGCGAGAATTTGACGGCGTTTTCGATCAAATTGTAGAGCACACGGTACATAGCGTCTGCGTCTGCCGAAACGAACAGCTTATCCTCATCTGCCTCGAAGCTTACGTCAAGCTTTTTGTCATTGATGCGCTGCTCAAGCGAGATCAAGACGGTGGCGGCATTGTCGGCGAGGTCGTATTTCGCAAAATTCATTTTTCTCTCGCCCATTTCAAGGCGGGATACGTCAAGCAGATCTGCGACAAGACGGGAAAGACGCTTGATCTCCTCGGCGACAAGAGAAAGATAATATTTTTGCTTTTCGGGCGGCAAGGAGCCGTCTGCCACCGCCTCGACAAAGCCGAGCATAGACGTCATGGGCGAGCGGAGCTCGTGCGATACGTCCGAAATAAAGCGATTGCGCTTTTGCTCCAAGCTCTCAAGCTCACCTGCCATATAATTGAGGGCTACCGAGAGCTCGGCGATCTCGTCGCCGCCGACCGCCTCCACGCGCTCGCTAAAATCTCCCTTTGCGTAGCCGTGCGCGGCGCGGCTCATACGGCGGATGGGATCCACGTGGCGTTCGGTGATGAAATACACGGCAATCAATACGGCAAGCATGACCCAAAGGCATGCCATGACCACCGTTTGGGTGGTGGCTTTTGTGATCTGCTCTACGCTTTCAATAGAGGTCGCGGTGTAAATACAGCCGAGATAGGCACCTGTGCCGTCCTTTAAGGGTGTCACGTAAACAAGATGCATGCTTTCTCCCAAGGCACGCACCGTTTCCGTCTGCCGATAAAGCTCTCCGCCGTTTAGGATCAAGGTAACGCGGCTCCAATAGGCTTCGTCCGAAACGATCGCCCGTGCCGTGGGCAGAAAATCATGGGTGGCGAGCAGGATGTTTTCCTCCTTGTCCATGACGAAAACGGAGGTCGTATCATCCTCGTGGCAAAGGGATTCGATCGCCGTTTCAATTCCCGGACGGGAAGCAAAGAACTCATTTAGCGGCAAGCCCGAGCCGTCGGGATATCCGCGGATGGCGATCTCCGCCGCCAAGGTCGAGATATGCTCGACCTCTGCCTGTCTGTCGCTTTTTCCGTAGTCCCCGATGACGGCAGTCAAAACGGTCGCCAAGACCAAAAAGCTGAGCACCACGATGATGGACACCGCAGTCATATATTTGGAGAAAATGCTTTTAAACATTTTGCGCCACTCCCTCTTTTAAATCTTCTTCGATCATTATACAATATTTTCATCTCCTAAGTCAATTATTTTGCGAATATTTATTGACGGAAGACTTTTTTTGTGCTATGATGTATAATAGATTATTATACACTAGGAGAAGATATACAATGAACACAAACACCGTAACACGCTTTGCACCCAGCCCCACGGGCTATATGCATATCGGCAATCTGCGCACGGCTCTCTACGCTTACCTGATCGCCAAGCATTCGGACGGCACTTTCATTCTGCGCATTGAGGACACCGACCGCGAGCGCTTGGTGGAGGGTGCGACCGACGTCATCAAGACCACCCTCCAAATGACGGGGCTTGAATACGACGAGGGACCCGACAAGGGCGGCGACCACGGTCCTTACGTACAGAGTGAGCGCAAGCCCATCTACATGGAATATGCCAAAAAGCTGATTGACATGGGC
>SVTN01000091.1 GCA_015063765.1 Oscillospiraceae bacterium
AGGGAAACAGGCTTCGAGCCGGGGCCAACAAAACCGGTAACACCGGTGATGTTACGCACAACATGCCAGCTCTCATCCGTCATAACCATTTTGATGAGTACATATGCAGGGAACAGCTTGGTCTCAACCTCGCGCTCCACACCCTTGTCGTTCTTGACGATCTCCTTTTCGACGGGGATCTGCAAGTCGAAGATCAGGTGTCCGAGCCCGCGGTTTTCTACAACCTTTTCAATGCTGACTTTGACTTTGTTTTCGTAACCGGAGTACGTATGAATGACGTACCACCTGGGACCAAGGTTCATTTCGTCGAAATCACTCATTACAGCGTCCTCTTAGCCTGCGAAGTTCCAGCCCAGATGAACGACAAGGTCGCGAAGACCCACAACACCGTACTCAAGGCCGGTGTCGATCAGACCGATGGCTGCACAAAGGACGACCGTCACAACAATGACGATCACGGAGCTCTTAAAGGTCTCCTTGCCCGAAAGCCAGGTCACTTTCTTCATTTCGCTCTTGCATTCGCGGAAGAACTTTGCAATTCTCTTGAAAATGTTGGGCTTTTTGTTCTTTTTCTTTTCATGCTTCTCAGCGGGAGCCTTTGCGGTCTCCTTCTGAGTCTTTTCGTTTAATTCTGCCATAATACAATCCTTTCGTACCTTATTTGGTTTCCTTGTGCAGGGTGTGTTTGCGGCAGAAACGGCAGTACTTGTTCATTTCAAGTCTGTCCGGATCGTTCTTCTTGTTTTTTTCAGTGTCATAGTTTCTCTGCTTGCATTCCGTGCAGGCGAGCGTAATCTTGACTCTCATTTTTTCGGCACCTCCTATTTGAATTTAGAGCTGAGCTCCACGTTTTGCCGTATGGCATGTACCTCCCTCGTTGTCGAAGATCTTGCGCTTCAGTCCCAAAAAAAGCGCGAAAAAAAGACCTCTCCGACAGAGGTAAAGCCATTCTATCATATTTTCTCTCTTTTGTCAAGAGCTTTTTTATAATTTCTTATATTTATTTTTTCGTTTTCTACCATAATATATAATCGAGAAAAAGAGGCGGATAAAACCGCCTCCTCCTTTATGGCTTTCCCGAGCAAAACGTAACGGAGCCGTCCTTTACGGTCGCATGTGCACTGTGTCCCTTTTCAAGCCTTCCTTCGAGGAGTGCCAAAGCCAATCCGTCCTCAACCTCTCTTGTAAGTGCGTGCCGCACGCCGCGCGCCCCCTCCTCTTGCTTGATTGCCACTCTTGCAAGATGCTCTGCAACCTCGGGCGCAAAGGAAAGGGAAAGACCGTTTTCCATCGCTCGCTTCGCAACCTCCTTTAACATCCCGTCGGCAATCTCTACGAGATGCTTTTCTTCCAGCCTTGCAAAACGAATGATCTCATCAAAACGGCTGAGAAATTCGGGACGGAAGGCGGCGCGGAGCGCGCCGTCATCCAACGCTCCGCCAACGGGATCTCCAAAACCGCGTATTTTAATGCCGTCGGACGTGCCGATGTTGGTGGTGCAAACGATCACCGCGTTTTTAAAATTGCAAAGATGCCCCTCGCTGTCGGTCAACCGTCCCTCCTCCATGATCTGCAACAGTAGATGGGTGATGTCGGGGTGCGCCTTTTCGATCTCGTCAAAGAGAACGACAGAATAAGGATGCCGCCGTATTCCCTCGCTTAAAAGTCCCCCCTCGCCGTAGCCGACGTATCCGGGCGGTGACCCGATCAAGCGGGAAACGGAGTGCTTTTCCATATATTCCGACATATCAAAGCGCAAAAGTCCCTCTTTTCCCCCAAAAAGATGCTTGGCGAGGGAGAGTGCCAACGCCGTTTTTCCAACGCCCGGGCTTCCGAGAAATAAGAAGCATCCGAGCGGACGGTCGGGAGAGCCGATGCCGGAACGACGGCGCAAAAGGGCACGGCAAAGCGCCTGCACCGCGGTGTCCTGCCCGATAAGCTCGCTTTTAAGATTGCTTTCCAAGGCATTCAAGCGGCATTCGTCGCCCTCTGTTAAGCGCGCAACGGGAATCCCCGTTTGACGGTACAAAACCTCGGCAATGTCCTTTGCCGTGATCTCTGCCTCGCAGGCAGGCAAGCGGAGCGCCTCCGATCTCCCCGCGGAAAGGGTCAAGGGGGTGATCCCCGTTCGGACACGCTTTTCCGCCGCCGCCTCATCCAAAAGGTCAATGGCTTTGTCGGGAAGATATCGCTCGGGGAGATAGCGTACGGAGAGAGATACCGCGGCAACCAGCGCCTCCTCCGTGAATTTCAGATCGTGATGCGCCTCGTAGCGTCCCTTCAACCCCCGCAGAACGGCAAGTGCCTCCTTTTCCGTCGGCTCTTTGATGAAGATTGGGGCAAATCGGCGGCAAAGAGCCGCATCCTTTTCAATGCTTGCACGGTATTCCTTGGGTGTCGTCGCGCCGAGAAGACGGATCTCTCCGCGTGCGAGCGCAGGCTTTAAAATGTTGGCGGCATCCACCGCTCCCTCCGCCGCACCCGCACCGACGATCATGTGCAGCTCATCGATAAATAAAATGACGTTTTTTGCCGCACGGAGCTCGTCAAGCACACAGCGAAGCCGTTCTTCAAATTCGCCGCGGTATTTTGCTCCCGCGATCATAGAGGAAAGGTCCAGCGCGATGACGGCAGCAGAGCGCAGCTCCTTCGGCACCGTTCCGCGCACGATGCGATTGGCAAGCCCCTCGGCAATGGCAGTTTTTCCGACCCCCGGCTCACCGATCAGACAGGGATTGTTTTTGACACGTCTTGAAAGAATGGCAATGACACGCGCCGTTTCCTCCTCTCTGCCGACCAAGGGGTCAAGGAGTCCTTCCCGCGCGGCGGCGGTCAGATCCTTCCCGAAGCGCGAAAGCTTGGGTAAGGAAGCAAGCACCGATTTGGGTGACGCATTTTTACCGCGCTCCTCTTGAAAGGACTGAAGCTCGCGGCAGAGCGCCGAAGCGTCCACCCCGAGCGTGGTCAAAAGCCGCACCGCGGTGGATTCGCGCTCGGAAAGGATTTTGAGCAGTAAAAGATCGCTTCCTATCCGTGCACCCTCCGCACTCTTGGCGGCGGATTCGATCATGTCCTTTGCACGCGGGGTCAGATCCGCGGAAGAAAGACGGGTGGGAGCATCCGTGCCCGAAAAGGCTGTGATGCATTCGCGCAAGCGCGCTTCGCTCACACCGTGCCCCTCGAGAAAGCTCGCGGAAAGGGCGTTTTCCTCCGCCGCAAGGGCTAAAAGCAAATGCTCGCTTCCCACGTATTTGTGCCCAAGCTCTCCCGCAAGTGTCGGCGCCTTTTCGAGCACATGGCGCAGTCTTGGTGTGAAATTGGTGTTTAAATTCATAACATCTCCCGCCCGTTTTCTTTTCTTTCAGTATAGACGGAGATGTAGCGAAAATTTCAAAAAGGATATATTTTTATCCATTCAGTCCAAGAATTCCCTATAAAGGTGCTCGAAGGTCAAAGAGTCTACGACACCCGTTTCCGCTAAGGAAAACAGCAGTTGAAATGCGCGCACGGCATCCTTCGTTTCCTCTCCGTAAATACCGTCTATACCTACGTGTGGGATATCCTTATAGCGATAGGAAACGGCGCGCAAATACCGTTGTATCTCCGCGACGGCCTCCTCCGTGCGATCAATGCGGTACACCTTCATGCTTCTCCTCCTATCGGGTATCCGGGGTATTGCCCTTCTTCGGCAAGATGCCCCTGATACAGATCCTCGTATACGCTGGCTATGGCGACCCACGTGACGCCGCCGACCACCCCTTCTATTCCGGGGATGTCAAACAGACGCTGAAAGGCGGTGACCGCCTCGCGCGTTGCCGCGCCGTACACGCCGTCGGGATTGACAGAGGGGATTTCCGAATAAGTTTCGGCGATGTAATTCAAGTATTCCTGTATGATCCGCACGGCTTCTCCCTCCGAGCCCACCGTCAGCGCTTCGCCCGGGAAGGGAAGGGGCACCCCTTCGGAAAAGCGCAGGGGAAGAGAGGCAACGAGCCCTTGGTATACGTCCGTCAGCTCGCGCCAGGTCGTTTCTCCCACAATGCCGTCCTGCGTTAAGCCGTATGTGCTTTGGAAGGCGCGCACCGCCGCCTCCGTGCCTGCCCCGAAATTTCCGTCGATCTCCACGGCGGGAACGGTCGGAACAAAGGCGGAAATGTAGGAGAGATAGTATTGGAGCACGATCACTCCCACCCCTTCGCTGCCAAGCTGCAAAAGCGACGGATATTGGGTGGAGATCTCACCAAGGGTCAAGCCCTCGGAATTGAGCTCCGATAGGCGCTTGATCCCCCCGTATATGTAAAGGATCCGATACCAGGTCGCAGGTCCCACCACGCCGTCGGGCGAAAGGTCGAAAACACGCTGAAATTCCTTTACGGCTTCTGTCGTCGACGGTCCGAACACCCCGTTCACGGGGTAGATCTTGGGAATGGCGGGGTAGTTTGCCGAGATGCGGTTGAGCCGCCTTTGCAAAAGCTCGACGTTCGGGCCGATCTGCCCCTCGCGCAAGGGGATCAGCGGCGCATCGGGGGTATCTCCTACGGGAACGTCCGAAACGATATCAATGTCGTCCCCGTAGTAGGCCTGCAAAATTTCATACGGCGTGCGTCCCTCCTCCGCGAGCGCAACGCTCCCCCACTGCGAGAGTCCGTCGCAGGAAACACGGACACCGTCACAGTAGGCGGCAAAGAGGGGCTCGACGCTCCCTTGCCTGCGGATATAGCTGTTAAAGATGTCGTCCACGATCCTCGAAATGTTTTCGAAAATATCTCTTCCGTAAACAAAGGATTGATCAAAGGCGGTGGAGTTTGTGATGTCGAAATCAAAGCCTCTTGACGGGTAGTATTGGGTGTAAACGCGGTTCAAAGCATAAGAGATCTGAGCATAAATGTTGGCGCGGATGGCGGATTCCGGCCAGGTTGGGTAGATCTCGCTGGATGCCACGTTTTTGATGTAATCGGGGAAGGAGAGCGTTACGTTTTGCGCATTGCTCTCGGGAAGTCCAAGGTGTACTGTGATGGTCTCGGGAATGTTTGGCAAGAGCGGCATGGCTACCTCCTATTGATTGAGTGTCTGTGGGTCGGAGGGGACGGTGTCCGTGCTGCTTTCGGGGGAAAGGGTGTCGCTTCCGTACTCGGCAAGCCCAATGAGTGTGATCGGCTGCAGAGAAACGACGCCTGCAAACACGGGCACGTTTTCGGTTGTCTGCTTGTAAAAGCCCTCCTTTTCGACCGTCACGCGATATAAAGCGAAGGGGGCGTCAGACCCTGCCTTCAGGGAATTGGATGCGGGCGGTGCGGGAAGGGATATCTGTTTTGTACGACCGCTTCGGTCGGTCGAAAGCCGTTCTGTGACCCCCTCCCCCTCCACAAGCACCGTCGCCTCCCTTACGGGCAGGCTTTCTCCCGCCGTGCGGACAAGGACCTGTAAAAAGCCAAAATGCTCAGCCATCTTCTTCTCCTTTGTCGGTTTTTGTTTTCATTGTATGCGGAGGACCGTCTGTTGGCACAGCGAAAAAATGTCTTTTCCTACAGAAAAACGGAAAATATTTTATCGCTTTTTGTCACCCGTCCCCCTTGACTTTTTATTCTTTGGGCGGTATAATATAAATGGTACTTTTATTTCCCATATCAACAGAGAAAAGGAAACGGAACAGATGAAAGATGCACTTTACGGAGAATTGACGGTCATTGGAATGCGCGGCTGTGAGAAATTTGTTTCTCAGGTGGACGCATACTTGAAGGAATGGCGCCGTCACGACAACGAGGAAACCTTTCTTGTAGAGGCTGAGTGCCCCAGATTCGGAAGCGGTGAGGCAAAGGGTATACTGCACGAATCCCTGCGTGGACACGATGTGTATATTATTTCGGACTGCTTTAATCACGGTGTTACCTACAAAATGTACGGTAAGACCGTTCCCATGAGCCCCGACGAGCATTTTGCCGATCTTAAGCGCGTGATCGCCGCAATCGGCGGTAAAGCAAGACGTATTTCCGTCTTGATGCCGATGCTTTATGAGGGCAGACAGCATAAGCGCTCGGGCAGAGAGTCGCTCGACTGCGCAGTCGCTCTCCAAGAGCTTATCAATATGGGCGTTTCCAATTTCATCACCTTTGACGCACACGATCCCCGCGTGCAGAACGCGATCCCCCTCGCAGGCTTTGATAACGTTCGTTCGAGCTATCAGATGCTGAAGGCGCTCGTGCGCAACTATCCCGATATCGACTTCGACAAGGAAAAGATCATGGTCGTTTCTCCCGATGAGGGCGCAATGGCAAGATGTATCTATTACTCCTCTATGCTGAAGATCGACCTCGGTATGTTCTACAAGCGCCGCAACTACTCGGTCATCGTCAACGGTAAGAACCCCATCGAAGCACACGAGTATCTCGGTCGTGACCTGCAGGGCATGGACGTCATCATTGCCGATGATATGATCGCCTCGGGCGACTCGGTGATCGACGTTGCAAAGCAACTGAAGGAGAGAGGTGCAAAGCGCATCTTCGTCTTTTCCACCTTCGGTCTTTTCACCGCAGGCATGGATGCCCTTGATAAGGCATATGAAGAAGGGCTCTTCACCAAGATCTTCACCACCAACCT
>SVTN01000092.1 GCA_015063765.1 Oscillospiraceae bacterium
TATCTTGGCATCGGGCGCACGTGTTCTCGAATGTGCTTGCGGTCCTTGCATCGGTATGGGCTTCTCTCCCAACTCCGCAGGTGTCAGCCTCCGTACCTTCAACCGTAACTTTGAAGGCAGAAGCGGCACGAAGGATGCTAAGGTCTATCTCGTTTCTCCCGAAACTGCGGTTGCCGCAGCCCTTACGGGTGAGATCACCGATCCTATTCTGCTTGGCGAAATGCCCGAGATCAAGATGCCCGACGCCTTCCGCATTGACGACAGCGCCATCCTTGCTCCCGCTGATCCCGAGGAAGCCAAGGATCTTGAGATCATGCGCGGTCCTAACATCAAGAAATTCCCCGACAGCGTTGCTTGGACGGATTCCCTCAAGGCAGAGCTGGTCTTGAAGGTGGGCGACAACATCACCACCGACCACATCATGCCCGCAGGCGCAAAGATCCTTCCTTACCGCTCCAACATTCCTCACCTTTCGCAGTACTGCTTCGGCGTATGTGACCCCACTTTCCCTGAAAGAGCAAAGGCGGCAGGCGAGAGCTTCGTCGTCGGCGGCGTCAACTACGGTCAGGGCTCGTCGCGTGAGCATGCCGCTCTCGTGCCTCTGTACCTCGGTGTGCGTGCCGTGATCGCCAAGAGCTTTGCACGTATCCACGCCGCAAACCTCATCAACGCAGGCATCATGCCTCTCACCTTTGCAAATCCCGACGACTATGACCGCATTGAGCAGGGTGACGTTCTCTCCCTTGCCAATGTTTTTGCGGGAATGGATACGGGTGACATGATCCTTCGCGACGAAACAAAGGGAATTGAGATTCCGCTCACCTGTTCCTTTACCGAGCGCCAAAAGGCAATCTTAAAGGCAGGCGGACTCCTCGCTTATACGAAGGAATCCAACTAATTTTTAAAGAGGCTGTCACATTTAGGCATAACCGCAAACAAAAAAGAAATTTATAAACAAAAGGCAGGAACTTGTTTCCTGCCTTTGCTTTTGCGTCGTTGAATTCTTGCTGAGAGAGCCTCTTTCTGTTGACAAATGGGCATCTGTTGGGTATAATATAAGTAATTCGAAAGGGAGGACTCTCTATGAAGGTAAAAACCAAGCACCTCAGCTATGACGAGGTCATGGCATTACCCCGTCCCCGACACCAAAAGCCAAAGCGCCCGAACATCCTGTTTCGAACGCTTTTGAAGCTTGTTTCGCTCCCCGATCTTCTTGCCACCAAATTCCGCGCTCGGCGCATTGGCATGGAAAAGCTCGGCAAGCGTGAGCCGTGCCTGTATTTGATGAATCATTCCAGCTTCATCGATCTGGAGATCGCCGCAAGCGTGCTTTATCCCCGTCCTTTCAACATTGTCGCGACTTGGGATGCTTTTCTCGGTAAGAGATGGTTGATGCGCAACCTCGGTTGTGTCCCGACCGTGAAGTTTGCCTTTGACGTTTCTCTGGTTCGCGATATCTTTTACGCCGTGCGCGAAAAAAAGAGCTCTGTCCTGATTTATCCCGAGGCGGGCTACTCGCTTGACGGTACTGCCACGGTTTTACCCGATAATTTTGCACAGTTTGTCAAAAAGCTGGGCATTCCCGTTGCGATGATCCGCACCTACGGTGCGTTCACCCGTGACCCGCTTTACAACAATCTGCAAAGACGTCGTGTGCGTGTGACGGCAGATGTTGAATACCTGTTTTCGAAAGAGGAGCTAGCTGAAAAGAGCGAGGAGGAGATCTTCTCTCGGATCCGTGAATGCTTCGCTTTTGATAACTTCCGCTGGCAGAGTGAGAGCCGTGTTCGTGTGGACGAGCCCTTTCGCGCCGATTATCTCAACCGCGTGCTCTACAAGTGTCCGCATTGCTTGAAGGAGGGGGTTACCGAGGGAAAGGGAGAGCATCTCTTCTGCCATGCCTGCGGCGCAAAATACCGTCTGAACGAATACGGACAGCTTGAAGCGGAGGGGCACGAAACCCTCTTCACCTATGTTTCGGATTGGTTTGCTTGGCAAAGAAAATGCGTGCGTGAGGAGCTGAAGGCAGGGAAGTATTCCTTGGATGTTCCCGTGGAGATCGCCATGCAGGTGGATACAAAAGCACTCTATTTCGTGGGCGAAGGACGCTTAAAGCATACCCCCGAAGGGTTTTCACTCACGGGCTGCGACGGAAA
This sequence comes from Oscillospiraceae bacterium, assembly GCA_015063765.1. GTDB lineage: Bacteria > Bacillota > Clostridia > Oscillospirales > CAG-272 > UBA1740. Next base: position 2,157 of record SVTN01000092.1, read on the forward strand.
GCTCTCTGTAACGCACAGTGCTTCACATATGTATTCCGTTAATGCCGACTATAACTTCTACGAGATCGGCGACATGGTTTCCTTCGGAAATACCAAAGCCATCTATTATTGCTTCCCCAAGGCGAAGGGCGACTTTGTTGCAAAGACCCGTCTTGCCGTGGAGGAAAGCTACCGTCTTTTGCACGGCAAAGCGGTAGAGGAATAATAAAAAGACCTTGTGAAAACAAGGTCTTTTTTGTTTTGAATGTCAGTTCTTCGCTTTGCTTTCGCAATAAATGCAGCGATAGGTGCGTGTTTCTCTGTCCGTCAGGCGGAAAACGTGGGGCAGCTCCTGCTCGGTGGACGTGATGCAACGGGGGTTTTTGCATTTCACGATGTCCACGATCTCCTCGGGAAGTCCGGGGTGATACTTACGGGTAAGAATGCCGTTCTCGATAATGTTGACGGTCACGTCGGGATCAATATATCCAAGCGCGTCCAGCTCTAAGGGAAGATCGATGTCCACCTTGATGATGTCCTTTGCGCCCATGCGGCGGCTTGCCGCATTCATAATAATAGCAATGGGACAGTTCAGCTTGTCAAGACCGAGAAAACGGTAAACGAGCATGCCCTTGCCTGCCGTGATGTGGTCGATCACAACACCGTTACGGATCGAATCAACGTTCATCGTGCGCCCTCCTTTTCGGCTTCCTCAAGAAGCATTTTGATGAGTGCCATGCGGATATACTTGCCGCAAAGCACCTGTCTGAAGTAGCATGCGCGCGGATCGGCATCCACACCCACTGAGATCTCGTTGACACGGGGCAGAGGATGCAGAATGGAGCAATCCTTTTTCGCCTTTGCCATTTTAAGGGGAGTGAGAATATAGCTGTCTTTTAAGCGGATATAATCCTGCTCGTTGAAGAAGCGCTCCTTCTGCACGCGCGTCATATACAGCACGTCAAGGGAGGGAAGCACCGCTTCAAGATCGGTGGTCTCCTCATAGGGAATGCCGTTTCTCTCAAGCACCTCGTGCTTGATGTAGTCGGGGATCTTCAACTCCTCGGGAGAGATAAGAACAAAGCGGATGCCCTCGTAGCGCGCCATAGCGGAAATGAGGGAATGCACCGTTCTGCCGAACTTTAAATCCCCACAAAGACCGATTGTCATGTTCGTAAGACGACCCTTTTCACGCTTGATGGTGAGAAGGTCGGTCAGCGTTTGGGTCGGATGGTTGTGTCCACCGTCGCCTGCGTTGATGACAGGAACGGTGGCGTTGAGGGATGCGACCATGGGGGCGCCCTCCTTGAAGTGACGCATGGCGATGATATCGGCAAAGCAGGAAATGACCTTCGCCGTATCCGCAACACTCTCGCCCTTTGCGGCAGAGGAGCTTTGTGCCTCGGAGAAGCCAAGTACGTTTCCGCCCAGCTCCATCATTGCCGCCTCAAAAGAAAGACGGGTACGGGTCGAGGGCTCGTAGAAGAGGGTAGCAAGCTTCTTGCCGTGGCAGACCTCGCTGTACTTTTTCGGGTTTTCAATGATATCCTCTGCGGTAGCGATCAGCGAATCGATTTCCGCTATCGAGAGGTCGTCCATACCGATCAAATGTCTCATAATGACACCTTATGCCTTTGCGCCGTTGACGGCGAGATAGTTCTTGATGCGCGTAACGTTTTCTTCGTTCTTCGGATCGGCTTCAAGATATTCGATGATATCGTAAACGTCAACAATGGAGTAAACGGGGAAGCCAAACTGCTCCTCGATCTCCTGCATTGCGCCCTTTTCCCCTTGACCCTTTTCCTTGCGGTCTACCATGATAAAGGTTGCGGCAACCTTGACCCCTTCAAGGTGAGAAAGGATCTCCATGCTCTCGCGGATGGCAGTACCTGCGGTGATAACGTCCTCAATGATGACGACCTCTTCGCCTTCGGTGGGAACGTAGCCGACGAAAACGCCGCCCTCACCGTGGTCCTTGACCTCCTTACGGTTGAAGAAGAAGGGCACGTTGAGTCCGTTCTTCGAAAGGGCAACCGCTGCCGAAACGGAAAGGGAAATGCCCTTGTAGGCAGGACCGTAGAGAACAGAAGGCTTTTTGCCCAGCTTTTCAAAATAAGCCTTGGCGTAGAACTCGCCGAGGGTTGCAATGTCGTTGCCCGTCTTGATCATGCCCGCATTGATAAAGTAGGGGATCTTTCTGCCGCTCTTAGCGGTAAAATCACCAAACTTCAAAACGCCTGCGTTCTCAAGAAACTGTATAAATTCTCTCTTGTAAGCTTCCATGGTTCGATCTCCTTTTTAGTCAACAAATTCTGCAACACAGCGGCGGTAAGCGGCAACGGGATCAGCAGCAGCCGTAATGGGTCTGCCGACAACGATGTAGTCCGAGCCGATCTTCTTTGCTTCTGCAGGGGTCATAACGCGCTTCTGGTCGCCAACGTCGCCGTCAGCAAAGCGGACGCCGGGTGTTACGGTAACGAAGCTCTTGCCGCAGGTGTCGTGCACCTTGCCGGCTTCGAGGGGAGAGCAGACAACGCCGTCGAGCCCTGCCTCCATCGCGTTGTGCGCGTAGTGCATCACAACCTTATCGATGGGCTCGTGGATGAGAAGGTCGTTCTCCATGCTTTCCTGGTCGGTGCTGGTCAGCTGGGTAACGGCGATGAGCATGGGACGGGTGCCGTCGGGACGGGTCAGCCCCTCGATTGCCGCCTCCATCATGCGCTTTGTGCCTGCCGCATGCAGGTTGGTCATATCCACGTCAAGACGGGAAAGCACCGCCATGGATTTCTTTACGGTGTTGGGAATGTCGTGCAGCTTGAGATCAAGGAAGATCTTGTGTCCTCTCTTTTTGATCTCTCTTACAATGCTGGGGCCTTCTGCGTAGAAGAGCTCCATGCCGATCTTGACGAAGGGCTTTTCATCCTTGAACTGATCAAGAAAGCTGAAAACCGCTTCTGCGCTTGCGAAGTCACAAGCAATGATAACGTCTTTTCCCATAACTATATCCTCTTTCTTTTTTGTAATCTTATGAATGCGCCGCGCCGATGATCTCGGAAAGGGAAGAGATCTTATATTTGTCCATAGCGGCAGGAAGGTCCTCAATGATGCGCTTGCATGCAAAGGGATCAACAAGGTTGGCAGCGCCCACCTCAACGGCAGTTGCGCCCGCCATCATCATCTCGATGACGTCGTCCGCCGAGGACACACCGCCCATACCCACAACGGGGATGTTGATGGCATTTGAAACCTGGTACACCATGCGAAGCGCAACGGGGAAGATGGCATCTCCCGAAAAGCCGCCCATTTTGTTGGCGATGATGGGGGCGCGCTTTCTAAGGTCGATGCGCATGCCAAGCAGAGTGTTGATCAGGCTGATACCGTCAGCCCCTGCCTCTTCACATGCCTTTGCAATCGAAACGATATCGGTGACGTTCGGGGAGAGCTTGATGATGATCGGCTTGGTCGTGACCGCCTTGACGGCTTTGGTCACTTCCGCCGCCGCTGCGGGGCTTGTGCCGAAGCTCATACCGCCGCCGTGTACGTTCGGGCAGCTGACGTTGACCTCGATCCAACCCACCTGCTCACATTTGTCGATCTTCTCGCAGGTATATACGTATTCCTCCACTGAAAAGCCCGAAACGTTTGCCATGACAGGCTTAGAAAAACACTTTTTGAGCTTGGGAAGCTCCTCGGAGATCACCTTTTCAACTCCGGGGTTCTGAAGACCCACGGCGTTGATCATGCCCGATTTACATTCTGCAATACGGGGGGTAGGATTGCCGAAGCGCGGCTCCTTGGTCGTTCCCTTGAAGGAGAAGGTGCCGAGCAGGTTGATGTCGTAAAGCTCGGCAAACTCGTAGCCGAAGCCAAACGTACCGCTGGCGGGGATCACGGGATTATCCAAAGAAATGCCGCAAAGCTCTACATTCAGTTTTCCCATAAGATCTCCTCCTTCTTCATGACAGGTCCTTCCTTACAGATGCGCTTGTAGCCTGTGATGGTCTTGCAGGAGCAGCCCATGCACGCGCCAAAGCCGCAGCCCATGCGCTCTTCGAAGCTGAACTGACCCGAGGTAACGGACGTCTTATAGACCGCCTTCAGCATGGGCTCGGGGCCGCAGGTGAAGAAGTAACTGTAGCACATATCCTTCATCACGTCGGTCACAAAGCCGCGCGTGCCGTAGGAGCCGTCGACCGTGGTAACGGATACGTTCGCCCCCAAGGCGCGGAATTCATTTTCGTAAAAGACCTCGTCCTTTGTGTTAAAGCCAAGAATGACGGAAACCTGTTTGCCCTCTGCGATCAGCTTTTTGCAAAGCATATACATGGGAGGAACGCCGACACCGCCGCCGAGCAAAAGCGGATTTTCTCCCGAAAGGGAGGTGTCGTAGCCGTTGCCAAGCCCCGTAAGGACGTCAAGCGTTTCGCCTGCCGCCATGCGGCTCATCTGCTCCGTTCCC
>SVTN01000093.1 GCA_015063765.1 Oscillospiraceae bacterium
GATCTCGACACGGGCATCATCCTCGGTCCTCCCAACCTGCGCGGATGGGATCGTGTCGAGATCGTTGCGCTGATCGAGGGGCACTACGGCGTCCCCACGCATCTGCAGAACGATGCCAATGCGTGTGCGGTTGCCGAATGGAAGTTCGGCGCGGGGCGAGGGACGAAAAACATGGTCTTTCTCACCTTCGGTACGGGTCTTGGCGCAGGACTTATCCTTGACGGTCGCCTTTACGACGGTACCAACGGCAACGCGGGCGAAGTCGGTCATATCCGTCTTGCACCCGACGGTCCCGTAGGCTTCGGCAAGCGCGGCTCCTTTGAGGGCTTTTGCTCGGGCGGCGGTATTGCGCAGCTCGGGCTTTCGATGGCGCTTGAGGCAGTGGCGCGCGGCGAAAAGCCCGCCTATTTCAAGACGGGAATGGGTGAGCAGGACGTCACGGCAAAAACGGTGGGCGACGCCGCCGACGCAGGGGATCCCGTCGCCTTGGCTGTCTACGCACGCTCGGGTGAATATCTCGGCCGCGGTTTGTCCATTATTATTGATATCCTAAACCCCGAGCGGATCGTGATCGGCAGTATCTTTACGAGAAGCCGTAACCTGCTTTGGGAAAGCACCAAAAAAGAAATAGAAAGGGAAGCGCTCGGCATCTCGGCAAAGGTGTGTGAGGTCACACCCGCCGCGCTCGGTGAGAGCATTGGCGACTACGCCGCGATTGCGACCGCGCTTTTGTAAGAATCATGTTAAAAGAGCTTCTTGCGCGTTATCCCGTGCTTACCGCTTGTGAAAAGGAGATCGTTGCCGCCCGTGATGCACTCATTTCTTGCTATAAAAACGGTGGCAAGGTCCTTCTCGCGGGCAACGGCGGCAGCTGTGCCGATTGCGATCATATCGTTGGGGAGCTGATGAAGGGCTTTCTCAAAAAACGCCCGCTCTCCGAAGAAAAAAAGAGAGAGATGAAGGCGGCATACGCTGTGGATGATGCCATCCTTTCCTCCTTGCAGGTAGGACTTCCTGCCATCTCGCTGCAGTCGCTCACGGCACTCAACTCCGCCTTCTGCAACGACGTTGACCCCGAGCTCATTTACGCGCAGGCGGTGCTTGGCCTCGGAAAAGCGGGCGACGTCCTTATCGCACTCTCTACGTCGGGTAACGCAAAGAACGTTGCCGCCGCTGTCGCTGTCGCAAAGTCTATTGGCATGACGGTCATCGGCATGACGGGCGCTAAGGGCGGCAGGCTTCGTGAGATGGCGGATTATCCCATCCCCGTTCCCGAAACCGAGACCTTCAAGGTGCAGGAGCTGCATCTCCCCGTTTATCACTATCTCTGCGCCGCGGTCGAAGCACATTTTTTTGATTGTTAATTCAGAAAAAACACGCAGAAATGCGTGTTTTTTCTTTACAAAACTCTTTTCATGTGTTATACTGAAAGAAAAAACGCAGAGGCGTATGATGTTTCAAAGACTTGACCAAAAGCTCGACGAATTTTTAGCACTCGGTGTTCCGTGGAACGACTGTGCGGTCTATCATAAGGGAAAATGTGTCTACCGCCGCGTGCGCGGCACGCTTGACCTCGAAGGGAAGATTCCCGCTACGGGAAATGAGCGCATCAACATCTATTCCTGCTCCAAGGTCATCACCTGTACGGCGGCACTCATGCTCTATGAAAAGGGGCTTTTCCGCCTGACCGATCCCCTTTCGGATTACCTTCCCGAATACGCGGAAATGCAGGTAAAAACGGAAGACGGAAGCCTTAGAAAAGCCGAAAAGCCCATCCGAATGCTTGACCTCTTCCGCATGACGGCGGGCTTTAATTACGACCTGCGCTCGCCTTCCTTGAATCGTCTGCGTAAGGAAACCGAGGGGGTGGCGTCGACGCGCGATTTCGCACGCTACCATGCGTGTGAGCCTCTTGTTACGGAGCCGGGCAGCATTTGGCAGTACAGCCTCGCGCACGACGTGCTTGCCGCCGCGGTAGAAGTCATTTCCGACACCGAGTTTAATGCGTTTTGCAAGAAACACATCTTTGACCCCGTGGGAATGCCGAATACCACCTATCTGCTTCCAAGCAAGGAGTACGGTGTCGTCGCTCCTCATTACGCCTTCAACCAAGAGGGGAAGATCTCGGAATGCTCCAAATTTCCCGTTTACCGTCTTGGGGAAAAGCACGCCTCGGGCGGTGCGGGATGTGTTTCGACGGTGGATGAATATACGAGATTTCTCGAAGCTCTTCGCATGGGCAAGCTTTTAAAGAACGATACACTTGACCTCATGACGACCGATCTTTTGACCGATGCACAGCGTGAAACCTATGGCTACGCCGCGGGCGCATACGGCTATGGCCTCGGCGTACGCTGCCCGCAAAAGGGAAGCACCGTGTCCGATTTCGGCTGGGGTGGTGCTGCGGGCGCATATGCCATGATCGACAGAAAAAATGAGATCTCAGCCTTCTACGCACAGCACGTGCTCGCCTCCCCTGTCCAGCCAAAGCGCGGCGAGATCTGCCCCCTCATCACCGAGATCCTTTGCGGCGCGCAAGCGGCAGAGGGCGAGATCAATAAGATTACCTTTTAAAAGGAGAGCCGATATGTCTGATATTTCTAAGATCGATAAAAATTTTACCGTTGAAACCGAGCTAAATCTCCCCGACGTCGTCTTTTACGACGTCAAGGAAAACCCCTTCTGCCTTTTCGGCGCCCATTACGAGAACGGCTGCTACCGCCGCATTCCCGAGGCACTTGCCAAGGCGCTCAATCCCCGCATTGAGGCACTTCACACCAACACCTCGGGCGCAAGACTTCGCTTTATGACCGACTCTCCTTACGTTGCCATCTCCGCCGTCATGCCCCCGAACGGACCCATGACGCATATGGCGAATACGGGCAGCGCGGGCTTTGATATGTATCTTGGCGAGCGCTACGTGCAGAACTTTGTTCCCCCTTGCCCTTTTACCCGCAACGGCTATGACTCGGTGCGTGATCTTCCGGGGGAGGGGCTTCGTGAGGTCACCGTCAATTTTCCCCTGTATCACAACGTAAACGAGCTTCGCCTTGGCTTAAAGGAGGGGGCAAAATTCTTGCCTATTCCCGAAGAAAAGGTTGGAAAAAAGGTGCTGTTCTACGGCTCGTCCATCACCCAAGGCGGATGCGCCTCCCGTCCGGGAAGCGCCTTCCCGAACCTTCTCGCCCATAAGTTAGGCTTTGACCTTGTCTGCCTCGGCTTCTCGGGCAACGCGAAGGGCGAGGATGAGATGTGCGACTATATCGCGGAGCAAAACCCCGACGTGTTTGTCTACGACTACGACCACAACGCGCCGACCTACGAGCATCTGGAAAAAACGCACGAGCGCTTCTTCCTCCGCTTCCGTGAAGCGCATCCCGACACCCCTGTCATCATGCTTTCCGCCCCCAACGCGCTCTTCAATCCCTCGTGGTTTTTCCCGCGTCGCGATATGGTCAAGAAGACCTACGAAAACGCGGTCGCGCGCGGCGACGAAAACGTCTACTTCATCGACGGCAGCACCATTTTCGGCGACGACTGGTATCTTTGCACCGTCGACGGCTGTCACCCCAACGACCTCGGTCACTACCGCATGGCAATGGGCATTCTTCCCGTGCTTGAAAAATTGCTTTGAAGGTGAAGACTATGATAAAGGATATTGCCAAGGTTGACCCGAATTTTAGCGCAAGCAACGAGTTGAATTTGACGGACGCCGTCTTTTACGATGTCAAGGAAAATCCCTTTTGTCTTTACGGCGTCTTTTATAAGGACGGCTTTTACCGTCGCATGCCCGAAGCGGTTGCCAAAAGCGTGAGCGACGGGGTTCATATTCTGCACACACATACGTCGGGCGGTCGCCTGCGCTTTATGACCGACAGCCCCTACGTTGCCATTTCCGCCAAAACACCGATGGGGAGTGAAGCAAGATATATGCCGCCGACGGGTGCGCGCGGCTTCGATCTGTATGCTGATGGCAAGTACGTTCAGGTCTTCACACCCCCCGTCCCCCTGAAAGAGGACTACGATTCCGTGCGGGATCTGCCGGACGGAGGGCTTCACGAGGTAACCGTCCATTTTCCGCTTTACTTTGATGTGAAGGAGCTTCGCTTGGGCTTAAAGGAGGGGGCGAAATTCTTGCCCATCCCCAAAGAAAGCGTCGGTAAAAGGGTGCTGTTCTACGGCTCGTCCATCACGCAAGGCGGATGCGTTTCCCGCCCCGGCATGGCATATCCGAATATCCTCGCAAATAAGCTCGGATTTGACCTTGTCAATCTCGGCTTTTCGGGCAACGCCAAGGGTGAGGACGCCATGTGCGACTATATCGTCGCACAAAACCCCGACGTCTTCGTCTACGACTATGACCACAACGCCCCTAGCATTGCACACCTGAATGACACCCACGAGCGCTTCTTCCTTCGCTTCCGCGAAGCGCATCCCGACACCCCTATCATCATGCTCTCTTCCCCCGACGTCATCTTTAAGGGCGAGCCCTTCCGCCGCCGCCGCGACGTGATCAAAAAGACCTACGAAAACGCGATCGCGCGCGGAGATAAAAACGTCTATTTTATTGACGGAGAGACACTTTTGGGTGAGGAGGATGCCGACATCTGCACCGTAGACGCTTGCCATCCGAACGATCTTGGACATTACCGCATGGCGATGGGTATCGCACCTGTTTTGAAACCGCTCTTATAATTCATGGCTCCCTCCACGAGGGAGCCTTTATTTTTTTCCCCAAGCGCCCGCTTCAAGAAGAAACGCCGTCGCAAACTCGCACCCCTTGAAGAAAGCCTTTTTGACAAAGGACTCTTGAATTTCAAATAGCGCATCTATATATCCTTCAATAGCGTCGTTTTGCTCCTTCGTCAATAGTTCAATCACCCCTTTGTGTAACTCTATCGCTTTTTTTGAAAGTGCTCTTTCTTCTTCGGTATTCATTGCCGCACATTCCTCGGCAAAGTATTCGTTCCATAGCTTTTCAAGCGTATACATATGATCCCCCTTCTTTCCGCATTCAAATAGATGCTTTATAAACATTATAGCATTCATTTGAATGCTTGTCAAGCATTTCTTTGAATGCAATGCTATAATGTTTACAATACAAGCTTTCGATTGGAGATCATATATGTACGTTTATCAAAGACTGAAGGATGCGAGAGAAGACGCGGATAAAAAACAAGAGGACATCGCTTCGGTTTTGAATATTACAAGGCAACAGTATCAGCTTTACGAGAGCGGAAAGCGTGAGATGCCGATGCATCATTTTGTTGCTTTGGCGCGGTTTTATAATATTTCTCTTGACTACCTTGCGGGTCTTTCGGACACGCCGAAAAAGCTCCGCTGAATTGCTTTAAAAAGAAAAAGGCTATCCCCAGATAGCCTTTTTTATATTCCTTTTCGATAGCTTAGAGGAGAAACACCCTGCTTTTCTTTAAAAAGCTTAATAAAATAGCTCGTGTCGCCAAAGCCTACGGCATAGGCGATCTCGGTGACCGAGAGACGGGTGCTTTTTAAGAGCGCTTCGGCGTCCAAAAGCTTCAAATGATTGCAATAGCTTGAAAGGGAAGTCCCTGCCCGTTCATTAAATAGGCGGCTGATGTAGGAGCGACTTCGGTGAAAACGGTCGCAAAGCGCATCGAGCGTCACGCTTCCGCGGCAGTCGTGGATGTAGGTGAGCCATAAGCCGAACTCATCTCCTTCTCCTCGCGCGTATTTTGAAAAAAGGGTAGACAACATATGCTGTAACGGAGGGATGAGAGCCGCTATGCGTGCTTCGGGGAAAGGAGCATCCGAAAGAGCGGTTTCCCAAAGCTTCCCATCCTTCACGGGCGGAAGGCTGTCTTTTTTTCGGTGTCCGCTGACAGCAATAAAGCCGACGGTTTCCTCTTCAACCAAAACGGGGGTGATGTGCTCATATACTCCCGCATGGCAGATGCGGAAGCAGGGCACCCCTTCCCCTGAAAGGATTTCCTTCTGTGATAAAAGGCAGGCGTGCGTTTTGTCCTTCTTGACTGCCATGCAGTAAGGGTTTTCGTGACGGTTGTAGGGAATGAGGGCAAGGAGCAGCTCTCCGGGAAGTGCCGCAAGTCGCTCTGCACGGAAATGCACCGAAACGGAAAGGTGACAGTCGTTTTTTAAATATGCAAGGTAGCGCACAATATCGTCAATCAGCATCTTTTTACCTTTCGAAGAATATTTTTATATTTTTAAGGCTTTTTCCCCTATAATAACGGAGATTAATGTGATATTATTATAGCAAAGAAAAAACACAAATGCAAGGGGGAAACGCCTCATGTTAGAAAAAAAGAAAATTTCCTGTGATCTTTGCGTCGTGGGCGGCGGTATGGCAGGCCTTGCGGCGGCAATTTCGGCGGCACGCGAAGGCAGCTCCGTCGTTTTGATGCACGAGCGTCCCGTGCTTGGCGGAAACGCATCAAGCGAAATACGCATGTGGATCTGCGGCGCACAGGGAAAGGACGATCGCGAAACGGGACTTTTAGAGGAGATCTCGCTTGAAAACCTCTACCGCAACCCCACCAAAAGCTATGCCGTA
>SVTN01000094.1 GCA_015063765.1 Oscillospiraceae bacterium
TAGAAAACTCGGGAACCAGCTCCCAGAGAAAGGCAATGCTGAGAGGCATGGTCACCTATCTTTTCGAGAACGGAAAGATCGAGACCACATATACCCGTGCTAAGGAAATCGCCGCTGTTGCAGACAGCATGATCACCTTGGCAAAGGTCGAAAACAAGTCCGAGGAGCTTGCTGCTTACCGTAAGGCTCTCTCGTATATCACCAAGTGGCAGGTCGCAAGAAAGCTCTTCGACGAGATCGCTCCCGGCTACGCAAAGCTTTCTGGCGGTTACACCCAGATCTTGAAGCTTGGCCCCCGCCGCGGCGACGCCGCTGAGATGGCAATCGTCCGTCTTGTTCCCGCTGCAAAGGAAGAAGCTCCTGCTGCAAAGCCCGCTAAGAAGGCTGCTGCAAAGAAGGTTGCTGCTCCCAAGGAAGAGGCTCCTGCAGAGGAGACCGCTGCTCCTGCAGAAGAGGCTTAATTTAAAAGCAAACACCCAACCTCATGGTTGGGTGTTTTTATCATAGAGGAGCGGTCGCTCGCTCTTCCTAAAACATAGTCGAAATGCGCGCTCAGCGTAGCTTCGCTTCATTTCTCCTTGTTTTAGTGACACGCTTCAAGAAAAAATAATATTTTTTCTTTTGCTTACCTAAAACATAGTCGCCCTCGCCCCTCGGCGCAGCCTCACGGTTCGCGCTCCTTATTTCAGTTACCTCCTCGAAAAAACGGTTATCAACCGTTTTTTCTTCGGGGACCCGCAGAAAGGCTTAATTAACTTTAAACACCCAACCTTATGGTTGGGTGTTTCTATCTGAAAAAGCGGATACCTCGGACTCCGAGGTATCCGCAAAACAAAAACGAGCAACTTTCGTTGCTCGTTTTTTTAGTCAGTTTGCTTCATATGCAAGCAATTGCGTGCAATGGCATTTGTAAGACCCGTAGCGGTATAGAAGGTGTATTCACCGACCTTCATACCATTGTCAAGCGGTGCGTTTTCATTGCCGTGTGAAACCTCCACCGTTTTTGTGCAAGGGTTGAAGAGAAAGATCTTCGTTACGTCTTCGGGGGCGTCAAAACCAATTTTGTACTGTGTTTCCCATAACTCGATTTGCTGCTTTAAAATGGCTATGGATGTCCAGCGTCCCCTTGCAAGCACACGCGTATTTAACGTATGTACATGCCCCACTGTGCCATTGGGGTAAAAACGGTAAAGCGTAAAGGGTTTTAGGGAGCCAATCAATTTACAAGCATATTTTCTGTTTCTCAAGGTGAAAGTGAAGATTGTTCCTTTCTCCTTTTTGCGGAAGAGGGAAAGACAAGGTTGTTTGATTTCGGGCATTGGAATGCCGCTTAATGCACAGGCTTTCTCCATCTGCTCAAGAAATCTCTTGCGCTTGCGCACGCCGCGTATCGCACGAATTATCCAAATGGCAATGATCACAAGAACGACGGCGGTGCCTAAACTTGTCGTTAAGAAAAGCATGATCATGCCGGGAATTGAGGCGAGGACTACGGTGAAAGCCAGAAAGCAGAATGCGGTAACGGTATAGATAGCGACGTATTTAAAAACGTGAAAAAAGAATAAAAAGGGGGTACGGCGAATTTTTTTGCGCTTTTCTCCCATTCTTTCGTTGCGCTCGTAATAGTGTAGTCCCGTGATGTTTCCAAGAAAGAGCGCCGCAATAAGAAAGGGAACGAAAAGCCTTGATAAAAGGTAACGAAGGATAGGAGAAAGGGTACCGAAGATGGGATTGAAAGCGGGGAGCGGCCAAGGAAGCAGGCAAAAAAGGGTGAAAAAGAGGCGGGTTTCGGGACGCACCCAAAGGTATTGCCATTTTTCTTTTCCCGTTTTCTCCCCTTGATACATATTTTCCCGCTTGTCGGAAATAACCATCACACGAGCGGCGGAATAGAGTGAAATAACCGTAAAAAGCAGTGATACGATGGAGGAAACGATACGGGGAATGCCTGCGGGGGGCATTAAATTCCACGTGAGGGCATTCGTAGCTAAGACTGCAAGATAAACGACGGGAAAACGGTAGAAAACATGCCACGTTAAGCCGAGCTTCTTCATAAAACTGCCTCCTTTATTTTAAAAGGTCTTTGATGATCTCTCCTGCCATAATAAGTCCAACCACCGAGGGAACAAAGCTCAAGGAGCCGGGCACGGGCTTTCCGCTTTCTTCGTCAAAAAGAGGACTCTTTTGCGGCTCTTCCTCGGAATAAACGACCTTCAGGTCGTGTATGCCGCGCTTTGCAAGCTCATTTCGCATCACGCGCGCCAAGGGGCACACACGGGTGCTTTTGATGCGTGCTACGCGAAAGGCGGTAGGATCAAGCTTGTTTCCTGCCCCCATTGCCGAGATCATGGGAATGCCATGCTCCTTGGCAAAAACGGCGAGGGCGATCTTTGCGCTGACGGTGTCAATGGCATCGGCAATATAGTCAACGTCTTTCAGTGGCAGCGTGTCAAGATTTTCGGGGAGCACAAAGGCGTCGCAAGCGGTGACGGTGATGGATGGGTCAATCTTTTGGATGCGTTCCGCCGTGACGGCAGTCTTTTTCTTTCCCACCGTTTCGGGAAGCGCATACAGCTGACGGTTGAGATTGCTCTCGGTATAGACATCCTTATCCACTACGGTGATGTGTCCCACACCTGCACGGGCAAGCGCCTCCACAAGGTAAGAGCCGACACCGCCAAGTCCCAAAACGGCAACCCTCTTTTGCTTTAATTGATCGGGTGCATCGGCACCGAGAAGCACGGCGGTACGGCTATGACGTTCTTGCATGGGGAACTCCTTTCATATTATAGAGGATGCTTGAGCAAATACACCTTTTGCAGGGCAAAAAGCGTTTTGCCGTCCTCAAGGCTTCCGTCAAGAACAAGTCCAACGGCATCCTTCAAGGGCATCTTGACCGTGAGGAGATTTTCGTCCTCATCGGGGTGGCACTCACCAAAGGTGAGCCCCTCGGCAAGAAAGCAGGTGATGCGCTCGGTTAGGATCGCGGGTGACGCCACGTAAACACCTAAGGGGGTCATTTTTGCAGCGGTCGCACCGATCTCCTCGGAAAGCTCACGCCGCGCGGCTGCTTCCTTGTCGTCCTCTCCCACTTCCAGCTTGCCTGCGGGAAGCTCTAGGGTGCTTCGCCCGATGGCGTAGCGATATTGCCGTACCAGATAGACGTTCTCCTCGTCGTCAAGCGCCACCACCGCTACCGCTCCGCGGTGCACAGCGTACTCGCGCATGGAGGTGATCCCGTTCGGAAGTGCGATAGTATCGCGGAAAACATGGAGTACCTTACCCTCGAAAACATCCTCCTGTTCGACGGTCGTTTCACGCAAAAGCGCGTCAAATTCACTGCTTTTCATATATACCTCAATTTTTCCTCTTTTGGAAGACAAAAATCTGTGAAAAAATGGTATTTTTTCTTGTCAAGAGGGAAAGATGTAGAATTTCATCTTTTTGTGAAAAAGTAGTTTTCCACACAAAAAATGTGGAAAATGTGGAAAACTCGGGGGAGGAGGGGGTGGAAAAGTCCCGAAACCACGGAAAAACGAAAAAGTTACCCACACCCTTTTCCACACTTCCCCCGAATTTTTGTGGGAAACTTTTAAAAATCGAAAAATGTGCGATTTGCACAAATTTACCTTTTATTGGCAGAAAAATGGAAAAAGAATACTGTTAAAAAATGACATTTTTGGAAAAAATATTTCCCTGAAATGGAAAAACGGCGAAAAGAAAATAGTTACTTGCTTTTACCTTTTTTCTTGTGCTGACCGCCGAAGGAACTAGCGCCCTTGCGCGGGGATGCCGATGCTCGCTTGTTATGCGGCACAGGCTTCCTTGCCCCGGGCTTTTTGGGGGCGGATGCGGTCTTGCCGTGGGCGGGTCGCACCAAGCAATCGGGGCTGTTTCCAATCAGGTCCTCTCGCCCCGCATAACGAAGTGCCTCGCGCACGAGATGCGCGTTCTCGGGTCTTGCATACTGTAAAAGGGCGCGTTGCATCTGCTTTTCCTTATAGTCACGCGCAACGTAGACCTCTTTTCCCGTTAGGGGGTGGATGCCTGTATAATAAACGGTGGTGGAGATGGTGCCAGGTGTCGGATAAAAATCCTGCACCTGCTCGGGGGCGTAGCCCCACTTTTTTAACCAAAGGGCAAGAGTGATGGCGTCCTCCATCTTGGAGCCGGGGTGGCTCGACATCAGATAGGGCACGAGATATTGCTCTAACCCCGCCTCCGCGGAAAGACGGAAATATTCCTTGCGGAAGCGCTCGTAGACCGAGATATCGGGCTTGCCCATGGCGGAAAGCACCGCACCGGAGCAATGCTCGGGCGCGACCTTGAGCTGTCCGCTGACATGATGCGACACCAGCTGACGGAAGAAGGTGGGGTCCTTGTCAAGCAGAAGATAATCAAAGCGAATGCCTGAGCGGACAAAGACCTTCTTGATCTTTGGAAGTGCCTCAATATCACGGAGCATGGCGGCATATTCGCTGTGATCGACTTTAAGGTTGGGGCAGGGCTTGGGCGCAAGACATTTGCGGGCAGGGCATACCCCCTCCGTTTTTTGCTTGTCGCACGCCGCCTCGCGGAAGTTGGCGGTAGGACCGCCCACGTCGTGGATGTAGCCCTTAAAGTCGGGAAGAGAGGTGATCTTCTTAGCTTCCTCCAAAACGCTTTCACGGCTGCGTGAGGTCACGGTGCGTCCTTGATGGAAGGCAATGGCGCAGAAGTTGCAGGCGCCGAAGCAGCCTCGGTTGTGGGCAATGGAGAATTTCACCTCGGCAATGGCGGGCACGCCGCCCATTTTCTCATAGTCGGGGTGATAAGAGCGCGCGTAGGGAAGGGCATAAACGGCGTCCAGCTCCTCGCGCGTGAGGGCGGGCATCGGCGGATTTTGCACCAGCATCTTGTCGCCGTAGTATTCCACGACTGCCTTGCCCGAAATGGCGTCTGCGTTGCGGTATTCTGTCGAAAAGGCGTGCGTATAGGCACGCTTGTCGGTTTTCAGCACGTCGTAATCGTCGGTTTCCACATAGGGAAAATGGATCTTTTCACCGCGCTTGGCAAGGTAAACACATCCGCGCACGTCGCGGATCTTGCGTACGGGAATGCCGCGGTCAAGGAGAGAGGCAATGCGGCGCAGGATGTTTTCTCCCATGCCGTAGGTCAGAATATCGGCACGGCTGTCGACCAGCACCGAGCGGCGCACGCGGTCGTCCCAATAATCGTAGTGGGCAAAGCGGCGGAGCGACGCTTCAAGCCCGCCGAGAATGATGGGCACGTCGCCGTACGCCTCTCGGATGCGGTTGGAATACACGATGACCGCGCGGTCGGGGCGCAACCCCATCTTACCGCCGGGGGAATAGTAGTCGTAGGTGCGTTTCTTCTTGGAAACGGTATAGTGCGCCACCATGGAGTCAATATTGCCTGCCGTCACGAGAAAGCCAAGACGCGGGCGTCCAAAGCGGCGGAAGTCGTCTGCAGAGCGAAAGTCGGGCTGTGCAAGGATGGCAACGCGATAGCCCTCATGCTCTAAAACACGGGAAATGATGGAAACGCCAAAGGAAGGGTGATCCACGTAGGCGTCCCCCGTTACGTATACAAAATCTACCCCGTCCCAGCCGCGAGCCTTGACGTCCTCGGGGGTCACGGGGAGAAAGTCTTGTCGGTTGATGGCTTCGGTCATACGCGCATCCTTTCTGCGGCATCGCCGCTTTTTCAAAAGGAGAGAATAGGACAAATGTCTTATTCTCTCCTTGCATTCTTATTTCAGAGTGAAGGTGGCAAGCTCAATTTCGGTCTGCTCGCTGTTCTTCATATCGCGCAAAAAGGCTTTTCCGCTTTCGATCTCGCTGTCGCCGAGAATGAGAGTATAGTCTGCGCCCAGCTTGTTGGCGTACTTCATTTGTGCCTTCAGGCTTCTGCCGACAAGATCGCATTCGACGTAAAGACCGTCACGGCGCAGCCGCTCGGCAATGGCAACGGCGGTGGGGACAGCCTTATCGCCCAGCGTTGCGATATACAGACGGGGCGCAGGCGCTTCGATGTTCGCAAGTCCTTCCTTTTCCATCGCCATGATGACACGGGTAATGCCCATGCCGAAGCCGATGCCCGAAAGGGCAGGACCGCCGAGAGATTCGACAAGACCGTCGTATCTGCCGCCGCCGCAAACGGTGCTCTGCGCGGCAATGCCTTCGGCAACAAACTCGAAGACGGTACGGGTGTAATAGTCAAGTCCGCGTACGATGGCAGGGTCTACCACGTAGGGGATCTCCATCGCATCGAGGATCTTGCACAGCTGTTCAAAATGCGCGGCGCAGTCGGGGCAAAGATGGTCGACGGTGCGGGGGGCTTTCTTTGCAATCGCCGAGCAGATAGGGCTCTTGCAGTCGAGAAGACGCAAAGGATTTTTGCCAAGGCGCTCGCGGCAGGTATCGCAGATCTCGCCGACGTGACCCGAAAAATGCTCGGTCAGTGCCTCGCGAAAGGCAGGGCGGCACGCCTTGCAGCCGATGGAATTCAG
>SVTN01000095.1 GCA_015063765.1 Oscillospiraceae bacterium
TCCCCAAAGGGTATCGCACCCACGCAAAGCCAATGATATTGACCAATATGCTTTGCGAAACGTATCACGCGGCAAGGATATTTGAGCCGGATTATACCGAGATGTTAAAAAAACGAATCCAAGCCTGTCACCGAGAGGTTTTTGAGGTCTTTCGCGATGGGTACGGCTTGATCCATGAGTTTGCGCGTGAGGACGGATGCTTTGCGGAGCATTTGCTTTGTCAGCATATCAACCCCGGTCACGCGCTGGAGGACATGTGGTTTCAATGGGAGGCAGCGGAAATTTTGGGTCTTGACGTTTACTGCGGCAAAATCAAGGAAACGGTGCTTCGCACGTTAGAGCTGGGATGGGACAAGGAGTACGGCGGCATTCTTCATTTCGTACCGTGTGACGGCCCCTATACCGCATACGGTGCGGAGGCAATGAAGGACGAGCCGCAAATGAAGCTTGTGCTTGACGATTGGGGGAGTAAGCTTTGGTGGGTTCACTCTGAGGCACTGTACACTACCCTTTTGATGTATCTTAATACGAGGGACGGAGCCTTTCTCTCTTGGTTTGAGCGAGTGCTTGACTATACCTTTCGCGTTTTTCCAAGCCCCAACCGCGCCGTAAGAGAATGGATTCAAATCCGAGCAAGGGACGGTACTCCGCAGGACAAGGTGGTCGCCTTGCCTGTTAAGGACCCCTACCATATCATGCGAAGCGTTCTTTTGATCATCGAATTACTTGAAAGGCAGGTAAAGCAACATGAATAACACTCCGCTTCAGGCATACAGAAGGCTGATCGCGCAGGCTTGGATCCCGATTTTCGTGGACGATGCCCTTGATACCGACATTCTGTGCGAGGGCTGCCGCTTGGCGGGTCTTGCCGCCATAGAATACACGCTTCGCCGAAGGGATGCGCGTAAGATCGCTCCCTCTCTAAGAAAACGTTTTCCGCGTACGGTCATTCTCATGGGCAGTACCGTCGACAGCGATGAAATCGTAAAAGAGCGGCAAAGCCGCTTTCCTCAGCTTATGACGCTGTCGGAACTTGCTCCTTACGTAGACGGCTTTGTTTCCATGCTTCCCTATTCGGATGAAACGCTGAAGACGTATCGAAGCACCCATCTTTGCATCCCAACGGCGGAAAGCGGCGGCGAGGCACTCAGACAGATCAAGGCGGGCGCGGCATGCGTCAAGGTGTTAGGTCCTGACCTCACGCTTACAAGGCGTTTGCACGCACTGCCCACTTTCAACTACTGTCCTACCTATATCACGGGCGGGGTCACGCCCGAGCGCATGGAGGAGGTCTTCGAGGCGGGCAATATTCTCTGTGCTACGGGTTTTGACGTTATTTTAAAGGGTATCGAGCCCGCCAACCTCACGCCGAAGACCGTTGCCGAGCGTATATGTCTCTTTGCCAACGCCGCAAAGCGTGCAAGAGATGCCGTCTATCCCACATTAAAGGATATCGACAGCTTATCCGACGAGGCGTTTCTTTTAGCACTCCCGAACTATTGCGGCATACGTTAAATATGGAGACGAATCATGAAAAAGCACTTTTCCTTCCGCACGCCCGCCATCCTCAAAAAAGATCCGCTCGTACGCTCTGCCGAGGAGGCGCCCTTTCGCCTTTACGGGCTTTTGCCCGCCAAGGAAAACGGTCTGTTTACCAGAATGCCGCAAAGTGTCGCTATCCGTGTCAGTGAGCGTGTCTCTCTCCTGCATACCAACACCGCGGGCGGACGGTTGCGCTTCGCTACCGATTCCTCCTTTTTGGCGCTTGGGGCACTCTATCCTCCTATGGTCTTTCCATCAGACAGAACCGCCGCGCTTTCGGGCGCAAACGCCTTTTGCTTTGACCTTTATGTAGACGGAAGGCATTCCCGTGTGCTTTGGCACGAAGGGATAAAAACACATGGGAGCGGTGTTGCCTTTGATCTGGCGGACGGTCACTACGAGGGCTTTATCGATTTCGGGAAAAGAAAAAGGCGGGAGATCACCCTCTGCTTTCCCTCCTTCGTCAACATTAGTGAGCTATTCGTGGGACTTGAGCGAGATGCCTCACTTGCCGAGCCTGCGCCTTACGTAAATCACCTCCCCGTCGTTTTTTACGGCTCCTCCATCACGCAAGGTGCTTGCGCCTCTCGCGCGGGCAATACCTATGAGAACATCCTCTCACGGAGATTTCGTTTTGATTATCTCAATCTTGGCTTCGCGGGTGCTTGTCACGCTGAGGAAGCCATGGTTGACCATTTATGTACCCTTCCCATGCAGCTTTTGGTTTATGACTACGATCATAACGCCACATCGGCGGAGGACCTTCGCCAAACCCATTTACCCGCTTTGCGGAGACTGCGCGAAGCGCATCCCGATATTCCATTCATTTTGCTGTCAAAGCCCAATATCCATAACGGCAAAGAAGAGGCAGTGACGAGAATGCACGTCATAGAGGAAAGCTATGAGGCGTTAAAAAAAGAGAGCGTTGCCCCCGTTCATTTTGTTAACGGTCAAAAGATATTTGAAAAGCACGACCCCGACATGATGACGGTAGACGGCACGCACCCTACCGACCTCGGCTTTTATTCTATGGCAGATGCGCTCTCCGAGGTATTTAAGCTTTATTTCTAATACGAAGGGCGACCTGCTTCCCATGGCAGGCCGCCCTTTTATGCTTTTAAAGCTTTTTTTGCTCGGGATAGAAAAGATACTCGACGAGCTTTTCCTCTGTCGCGTACGTCATTCCCTCTGATACGGGTATTCTTGCCCCCGCTCTGACGAAAATCAGAATATGTTCCCCCTCTCAAAAGGCAAGGCACAGCGTTGCCTGCCACGCCGTTCTGTCATAAATCGTTTCAAGGGCGCTGACAAGAGTCTTAACACCGTCTGCTGTTTGAATGGTTTCTGCATGGCTCTTCTTGCCAAACAAGGTCTTATAAATATTTATGGGAGAAAAGGAAACCTCTCTTACGTCAAGTGGACACGCTGAAGCTCGCACACCGTCCATCCATTCGGGGGCAATAAAGACCGATTCGTTTTTTATTTCCTCTGCGGGGGTATAGGTACAGCGCGTTACGTTTTCGGAAATGCGTAAAAACTGTTCCGTATTCGTTATCCTTTTTGATGAAATACTACGGACTTTCTTACATTATATCAATGCTTCGATATAAATGCAAGAGAAATTTACTTGGAGAGCATAGCAACAAGGTTATGAAGAATTCGGTCGGCAATGGGATGCCCCGTATTGTTTAAAAGCTGAAAGGAATTAAGATACACCTCACCCGCACCGTGACGGTAACCGATCAGCGCGTGCGTAGATGCATATGCGCCCTCGACACCGTAATATCCCGTAAGAAATCCCGGGCAGAGTACGCGTTCGGGCAAACGCCCCACGTTGAAGGATGTATTGGCGAACACCGCGCCAAAAGCGGTAAGCCCTGCAAGCTTTCCTTCGATGCCGTCAAACAATTCTCTCGACAGAAGCACATAATCCTTGTGATAAAGCCAATCAAGATACTTTTTGACGGCAAGTCCGTCATCGAGGACGCGAACGGCGGTAAGGGTCTCTTCCTCGTCAAAGATCGCGGCATCGAGGAACACGACCGTAGCCCCGAAAGATGCCGCATCCAAAAGCATCTGCGTTTTCTCGGGCGTTGTTTTTCCTGCGAGGATCAAGCCGTTTTTTTCTCCCGCATAACGTTCAAGAGCGGGAACGGTGCGTTTCAGCACCTCATATTCCCCATCCTCGATATCCGCGGCATAGACGGGCGTATCCGAGGTGACGGCAGACGCTTTCTCAAACACCCTAAGTTCTGTGGCATCCGCCGCCGCGACGCCTTCACGCAGGTTTGCCGTAAAGCGGTATTTTCCTGCGGGAGCGTCAAGTGTTACCGTCTTTTTCAAAATCGGCGTAGCGAAGTCTTCTCCGCGCAGGGAGAAAGATTCCGTAAAGCGCATCACGACGCCGCTATCGTTTTCGATAGCGAAATCGGCAGTATAAGTGCCGTCCGCCAGCACACTGTCATTTGCAAGAACCGCCTCTAAGGCAAGCGGCTCGCCCGCATACACACAAGGCGTAGCAAAAAGACAGAACCGAAGGGGTGACCAACCGTCCGAAACAGCATCGAACATTCCGGGCTTCCACCTGCGCCAATAGCTCCAAAGCCCCTCTCCGCACATGCCGTGATCCAAAAGCCCCGTAAGCGAATAGCCTGCCAAACGGGGATTGGAGCGCACAATATCGAAGAAGCGCTTGCGCTCATCCGCATTGATGCGCTGGCTTTCCTTCAAGAAGGAATCGGGAAACGGGAAAAGAGCATCCATGCCGAAGGCGTAGAAATCCTCAATGAAAGCATCACTCTGTGCTTTGAGCCACGAGGCATCCTCAAGGTCGGTGCGATAGCCGTATTGCTTGAAATGTTTCCATTCCTCGATCACGTGGAAATTAGAACCAACACCCGACTCCGAGAGGAAAAACGGAAGCGGCGTTTTCGAGCCCATCGTGCGAAGTGTCTCCATCCCATCGGGCGCGATGGGCACGAGCGGATAGTAATGATTGTCGCCGACGGTACGGCTTGGGAATTCAGGGTCCAAGAGCTCAGGTCTTCCGTCGGGTCCCCATGTGTTTTCCCAAACGGTGCTGTGCGGATTGCTTGCCGAGCCGACGGTGAGATCGTAATCCCATCTGCCGCTGCTCAGAACGATCACACGGGATGGGTCAAGTTCTCTGGCACGGGGAAGAAAATCACGCGCCGTACGGAAAACACTATTATTTTTCGTTTCATTCAAAAGCCCCCAAATAACGACGCTGGGATGATTTCTGTCACGCAGGATCATATTTTCGGTGGAACGGACCCAACGGGCAAGCATGACCTTTTCGTCGCCAATAGGCATATCCGGATGCTTTTCGTTCACAATCGCCGTAAGCTCTTCTGCGTCTTTCCAGTCATACCTTTCAGAATAGCCAAGACACCAGGATGCATAACATTCCTCATAGATCAGAAGTCCGATCTCATCGGCAAGCTCCAACTGCTCGGGGCGAAAAAGACCCGCAATGGCGCGAAGCATATTAAAACCGCACGCTTTGGCATAGATAAAATCGCGGCGCATTTGATCCTTATGTACGGGTAGCAGCTGTCCTATCGGGAAGTTATTACCCGAATGAGAGGATTTGAGCAAAATGCGCTCTCCGTTGAGGTAGAAAAAGCCGTCTTTAACTGTAAACTCGCGAAAACCAAACGGCACGGAAAGCGTATGCGCGCCCGTCTCGGTCTTGAGCGTAAGCGTTACCGTATAAAGGTTGGGGGCATCGACCGACCAAAGCTTATACTCAGGCAGAGTAATTGCAAAGGAATGCACGCTGTCGCCCGTCGGCAGAACAAAGGAAAAGCTTTTTTCGGTCTTCTTGGCGTTTTGCGTATTTCTTTCGTATACGGAAACGTCAAGCACAGCGGGCAGAGACTTTTGAACGGCAGAGCGCGTTGTGACGGTCAAGGAGATGCGTCCCGTATGAATATCGCCGACCAAGAAATCGTCCTCAATATAAACGGCGGGCAGGGCGGAAAGGGTCACGCCGTACCAAAGCCCTCCCTGATTAAAATTGCTTCCCGCGCGCCATCCGAGCACTTTATTTCTGTGGGGAACGTTAGAAAGATTCATACCGTCAATATCGCGCTCACAAGGGTTGACGATGCGCACGGCAAGAAGATTTTCACCATCCGATTTTAACGTGTCCGTCACGTCAAAGGAGAAGGGAGTCTCACCGCCCTCATATAAACCGAGGTAGTGAGAATTGAGCCACACCTCCGCAAGGTAATCCGCACCGCCAAAGCGCAATACGGCGCGCTCCGTGGGGGAAAAAGCAACGCTCGGTGTGAATTTACACCAATAGTAAGCAACTCCGTGATAGCCGGAAAAAAACTGTTGTATGATAGAAGGAACGAATGCCGAAACGGCGTCCTTGCCCACTTCCCTCTCCCAGCCTTCTTTCTTGCCGATATTATCGGGGTCCTTGGCAATATACCAAGCCTCGCTAATATCCATACTTTTCAGAACTGACATCGTGAAAACCTCTTTTCCTATCCTTATGCCTTCATTATAGCACAGATTATTCTATGTTTCTATTGAAAAACAATCAAAAAATAGAAAAAAACAATCAAAAAGCAACTGCTTCGTCGATTGGAAGCAGCTGCTTTCTTTTTATGCTAAACCAAAGCACCTCGTTAGGAAGGCTACCGACGGCTCCTTGCGGAAGGAATGGTCGGGCGCGTCGACGTTGCTGTATTCAAAATAGGCATCGTCAGAAAGTCCGTACATGGGAGGCTCGTAGATTTTCGAGCGGGATGCAGGATCACTGTATTTCGGATAGTGCGTGACCTGAAGATGATCCTCCGCGCCGTGCAAGGCATA
>SVTN01000002.1 GCA_015063765.1 Oscillospiraceae bacterium
ACAGCACCGTTGGAGGCCGTCGCCGCACCGAAGTCCTTTAAGTAGGAGCAAGCGGCGTCATTCAGCTCGTCGCCGATCCACTTATCAAGCCCTATAACGTAGGGAACGTCCTCCATTACCTTCATACCGATGGCAGAGCCGAGCAGCTGTGCCTCGGGCTTCTTGGTGGTGTTGACCTTTACGACCCAGGTCGCCTTGCGCCCTTCGTCGGTAAGAAGGCCGAAATAAGGCACGTAGCCGACGATGGAGCCCATGATATCAATGATGCCCGAATTGCGGTTGCAGCGTGCGCCAAGCACCGAGTTTGCGTAAACGACGGCGCTCGACTCTGCCCAAGAGAGCACGTCGCCCTTCTTCGGCTTGTTGCCCACCTCGTCCATATAGCAGGTGCAGGTAAAGGCGTTCTTATCCATCAAGCCGAGCTTCTCTAATTGCTCCTCGTAAAAGCCCTGCTTGGTATACATGAATTTGTTGAAAACGAAATTCTGCAAGAAGTTTGCAGGAACGTTTTTGTCGAGAGGACGGGGGTCGACCGAGAATTTTTGCTCCGACGATACACCCGCGTCGAGAAGCTTTTGCATCAGATCGTAAACGGGTGACATCACCTTGAGTCCAAACGAGGTCACAAGATGGTTATAGCTTGAGGTAACGGGCACCAGCTTCTCCGCCTCAAAGGCGTCGCCGTACATGACGAGCGTCTTCATGACCTTGGCAAGCGTTTCGCCCTTCTCACCATCTAAGATGGCTTGTTGTTCTTTGGTAAGAATCATTTTGTAATCCTTTCTTTACATTATTACAGTTTCATTGCCACATCCCACGCGCCCCAAATAACAGAGCGCAGGTTGCCGACCTTGGAAGCGTCGCCAATGACGTGCACGTGTCTTCCCGCCTTGAATGCGGGCGCAGGGTTGTAGCCGACCGAGAGGATGACCGAGTCGGCATCCACCGAAAAGCTCTTCCCTTCCTTATCCTTCAAAACAACACCCGTTTCGGTGATCTCCGAGAGTGCCGTTTCAAGATATACGGGAACGGCGTTGGTCTTGAAGAAATCGCGCAAGAAGCTAGTATTGGCAAGGCAAACGCCCTTGGTCGTAACAAGGTCGTCCTGCATCTCAACGATGACAGGCTTCTTTCCCTTCAAATAGAGATCGTATGCGATCTCACAACCGGTAAGACCGCCGCCGATCACGACGACGTTTTCACCCACCGTCTTGTTTTCGAGCAGGTAATCCACCGCCTCGACGGCACGCTCCGCGCCCTTGACGGGAATTTTCTTCGCCACAGCACCCGTCGCCACGATCACCTCATCCGCATCGAGCGACTTGATATCGGTTACCGCAGTATTCATCTTCACTTCAATGGGATGCTTCGAAAGCTCGCGGATATACCAGGCGATAAGCGCTCTGTCCTTTTCCTTGAAGGAGGGAGCGGCAGCCGCAACAAACACGCCGCCGAGGCTTCCCGTCTTCTCGTAAAGGGTGACCTTGTGTCCTCTCTTTGCGAGAAGGATCGCCGCCTCCATACCGCCGATACCGCCGCCGATGACAGCAATCTTCTTCACGCGCTTCGCAGGCTCGACGTAATACTTCTTCGACTGCATCGTTTCGGGGTTGAGCGCACAGCGCGCAAGACCCATGGTGTCGGTCAGATCCTGGGTGTTGGCGTGACCCTTGGAGGAGGAGAAGTTGAAGCAACCGCTGTGACAGCAGATGCAGGGCTTGATGTCCTCCAGCCTGTCTTCGATCAGCTTGGTCACCCACGCAGGGTCGGTGAGAAATTGACGGGCAATGCCCACGCCGTCGATTCGTCCCTCGGCGACCGCCTTTGCACCCACCTCGGGATCCATTCTGCCCGCGCAAACGACGGGAATGGAAACAAACTTCTTGATATGTGCCACGTCGTCAAGGTTGCAGTTTTCGGGCATGTACATCGGCGGATGCGCCCAATACCAGGAGTCGTAGGTGCCGTTGTCGGCGTTGAGCATGTCGTAGCCCGCATCCTCAAGATACTTTGCGGCGCGCTCGGACTCCTCCATGGCGCGTCCCACCTCAACGTAATCCTCGCCCGGCATCGCGCCCTCGCAAAAGCCCTTCATCTTGGACTCTACCGAGTAGCGGAGCGATACGGGATAATCGTTGCCGCAGGCTTCCTTGATCGCCTTAACGACCTCGACGGCAAAGCGATAACGGTTTTCAAAGCTTCCGCCGTAGTCGTCGGTGCGCTTGTTGAAGAATTCAATGGCAAACTGGTCGAGCAGATACCCTTCATGCACCGCGTGCACCTCAACGCCGTCCACCCCTGCATCGCGGCAAAGCTTTGCCGTCTTGGCAAACGCCTCGATGATCTCGTGGATCTGCTCCACCGTCATCTCGGGACATTCAATGTCATGCGCCCAGCGCGAGGGCTGAGGGCTAGGGCTCGCCAGCTCGTGCGAGGTGTCGAGAATGGGCTTCAGGATGGCACGGGTAAACTTATTCTTATGAAGGGGTGCGACAAGCTCGGTGATCGCCCAAGAGCGACCCATGCCCGCCGTCAGCTGAACGAAGAGCTTTGCCCCCGTTTTATGGATCTCGTCCATAAATTCCTTGAGTTCCTTGAACATCTTTTCGTTTTGCCAGAGCCACTTTCCCCAGAAGGTGTCACGCAGGGGCGCGATGCCGGGGATGATAAGGCCGACGTTGTTCTTGGCTCTCTCCAAAAAGAGCTTTGCCGCCTCCTTATCGAAATGGCAGCCGGTCAGCTCAAACCAGCCGAAAAGAGAGGTGCCGCCCATCGGGCACATAACGATGCGGTTTTTGATCTCCACATTACCGATCTTCCAAGGGGTAAATAACGCCTCGTATTTTTGATCCATCGTACTCAAAACAGCTTTTTCCTTTCTTAATTGGTTTTCATTGTTAATTTTAAAACAATACCATATTCATTCTAGCATATCACCTTAAAAAAGTCAAGGCGGTGACTTTTGCCACCGCCTAAATGCAATATTTATTCTTCAATTTCGTTGAAATATTCTCTGTCAAAAAATTCCGTTAGGGTGATGCCCGCACCTTCGCAAAAACGCTTGATGGTAATGACCTTAGAGCATTTTGTGCGCCCTTTATAGAGATCGTAAATTGCAGAGGGCGACATCCCGCCCTTTAAACAAGCATCACACACGTTAAGTCCTCTTTCCGCGCAGATCTCGTCAATGCGTTTTATAATTGCATCGTTCAGCTTCAAGGTTCTGTTTCTCCGTTCATAGCTTTCGTGGAACTCCACAACAATTATAAATTTTTTGTTCTTTTTTCTCTCGTGGAATTCCACGATATTGACATTTTATCCGTTCTTTGCTATAATAATCGTGGAATTCCATGATTGGAGGCAGATGTGATCATTTCTTTTACAGGACATAGTACCCTTCAAAATCGCGAGGAGCTTGCGATAAAGCTGAAAAACGCAATATGTTCGAATCTTCCCAAGGACGAGAAGGTCTCCTTTTTCTGCGGTGGGTACGGCGAATTTGACACACTTTGCGCCAAAGTGTGTCACGAATTAAAGAAGAGCTACGTGGACTGCGAGGTGCTTCTCATCACGCCCTACATTACAGAGTCCCATCAGAAGAAGTTAAACGGTGATCCTCAAATCAAAGCTTTATATGATTCCATAGTATATCCTCCGCTTGAAAGTGTCCCGTTACGCTACGCCATATTAAGACGCAATGAATGGATGATAGACAAAGCCGATTTGGTCATAGCTTTTGTCACACATACCTTTGGCGGTGCATATAAAACGCTTGCATACGCGAAGCGCAAGAAAAAGAAAATTATAAATCTATCCGATTAAAAAACGGCTATCCGCCATGGCGGATAGCCGTTTCCCTGTTTTTGTCAATTACACTTTACAGTTCAAAGAGCTCGCGAGGATAGTTGGTGAGGTTCTCCGCACCGTCCTTTGTCACGCGAACGACGTCCTCAATACGAAGACCGTGCTTCTTCTCATGGTTGCCAAGGAAGATGTCGGCGCAGAAGGTCATGTTCTCAGCAAGATCGTAGGTGGAGTCGGTTTCGATCCAGGGTGCTTCGCCCTCCATCAGTCCGTTTCCGTGGAAGGGACCGTAGAGGTAGTAATCGCCATAACCGAGATCGTTTACAAGCTGCTTGTGAAGAAGAGCAACCTCGCGCGCAGGTCTGCCTGCTCTCAAGGCGCCGATCATGGTTTCTTGGATCTTGTAGCCTGCCATGATGAGGTTTTTCTGCTCCTCGGTTGCCTTACCAAACACCACGGGACGTCCGATGGTGGAGGCGTAACCGCCGTAGCGTGCGCCCACCTGAAGGAAGGTGAGGTCACCCTTTTCGATGACCTTGTGGCGAGGACGGCTGATTGCCTGATCCGATCCGTCACCCGTCAGGACCCACAGAGGATAGCTCTCGCGCTCCGCGCCCAGCTCATGCATCTTGCCGAGGGCAAGTCCGACGACCTGGCTCTCGGTCATGCCGACCTTCACGTTTGCAAGCACGTAATCCATCGTCTTGTGCGTGATCTCAGCAGCCTTACGCATGCAGGCAAGCTCGTTCTCCGACTTGCACATGCGAAGGTTGTTGACGAGCGTATCTGCCTTCTCGGGCAGAATGCCATACTTCTTAAGGCTGTCGGCGAGAGCGAAATAAACGCCCACCGTCATCAGAGGGTAGCCCGCAACGCCGAAGCGCTTGATGTCGGTGATGCCCGCTTCCTCAAAAACGCTCTCAAAGGTGTCGAGCTTCTTACCGGGATACTCGGGCTCGGAGGATTCTCTGAACGCCTTGACAAGGCGGATGGCAGGGATCTTCGAGCGGTCTGCGGCATAGGTATAACTCTCGGGGCCGATGAGAAGGAAGGCATCTCCCTTGGCGGGAACAAGCACGCCCGCCGTTTCAAAGGAAGGCCAATAATCGGAGAAATAACGGACGTATTGGGGCTCTGCCTCGTTGCCGTAGGCAAGCACGTAATCGAAGCCCTCCTTTGCCATTTCGGCTTGCAGACGAACGACTCTTTCTTTAAATTCAGATACAGGAATCATGCTTTACTCCTTTCCGCAGAGGAAGTCTGCGGGATTTTTTCTCAAAATGGTATCGATGTCCTCATCGCGGATGCCAAATTCCTTCATCATGGGAACGACGTTCACAAGCACGTGATCGTAGCCCCACGCGCCGTAGGTGCGCAAGCAGGTCTTAAGGCAAACGTCACAGCTGACGAGGATCTGATCCACGTAGCCCATCTCGATGAGCTTTTTGAGGAACAAAACGCGCTCAACGTCGGTGACGAAGCAGCCGTAGCCGTCGTGTCTTGCTTCCTTCTCAACGAAGTATTCCTTACCGAAGTTATCAAACTCCACGTATACGCCCTGCTTCAGCATAGCAAGCACGTACTCTTCCCTGTTTTCAACGTCGATATGAGAAATGGCAATGCGGTCGGGCGCAACGCCTGCGGACAAAAGGATGTCGCAGGATTCAAGACCGTTGGTGGTCCAGGGGTTGATGTGCACAAGCACGCCGGCACCCGTCTTCTTGTGGGCGATCGCAGAAGCGCGAAGCACACGTCTTTCGGCATCGTTGAACAGCTCGCTGATGCCGATCTCACCGATGACACCCGCCTTGACGCCGTCCACGCCCTCGGTCAACTCCTTCACCATTTCCTCGGCGATCTCCTCCTCCGTCATGGAAGCGAGTGCCGCGGGGTGGGTGGAGGACACGTAGTAGCCCGTACCCATAATGACGTTGATGCCCGTTTCACGCGAGATGCGTGCGAGCTTTTCGGGATCTCTGCCGATGCCGGGCATGGTGGCGTCTACCATGGTGGATCCGCCTGCGCGACCGAAGCGAAGGATCTCCGACTTCTGGACCTCGTAATCCTCCATCTTAAGATTGTCCTTCAAGGCATAGGGGTCGCGGGAGAGCTGACCGAGATGCTCCATCTTGACCTTTTCATTGACGGGGTCCTTGATATCTCTTAAGGGGCGCTCCTCAAAGAACGCCGAAATATCGATAAAAATATGCTCATGGGGAGTGGTAATGCCCAGCTCTTCACGGGAAAGCTCCCCCAAAACGCTATTGACCTTCATTTGTTTCACTCCT
This sequence comes from Oscillospiraceae bacterium, assembly GCA_015063765.1. Taxonomy (GTDB): domain Bacteria; phylum Bacillota; class Clostridia; order Oscillospirales; family CAG-272; genus UBA1740. Next base: position 6,093 of record SVTN01000002.1, read on the forward strand.
TTTTTATTCACCGTGCGCCACGAGCGCCATGTATGCCATATTGGGCTGCTGTACGTCAAGACGGCCGTACTGCACGTGCACGCCGACGTCGCTCTTTAATACCATGGAATACTGCACGCCAACCGCAAGCTGAAGACCGCCGAGTGCCTCGGCGTCGTCCGTCTTGAAGGCACGCACGCGCTTTGCGGGAACGGTTAAGGGGATATTTTCGACAGGATCTCTGTCCTCAAAATACACGCTGATGAGGACGTGCGCATCACAGTCGTTGGTGTTTAAGATCATGACGCTCTCGTGACCGACGTACACCGCCTCGGGATCGGGGGTGGGCGACGGACGGTAGCCGTCAATGATGTACCAGTCCTTTTTTCCGCTCACAGGCTCAGATCTCCTCGTCGCCGTGCTCAGCCATCCATTCAAGGGCGGCGTCGTATGCCTCGTAGTCGAGGTCTGCCATGGTGTTGGTGTGAAGCACGATACCCTCGGCTTCGCCTGCCTTGATCTTTTCAAGGTAGAAGTCCAGCTGCCACTTCACAGCCTCACCCGTTGCTTCCTTCGATTCGCCGAAGTTCCAGAGGTAGCAACCGAACATGCGGCGCGTGTTCGGGGTATACTTCTTGAAGTATTCGAACTTCTCGGGAATGAGGGGAACGTCCTTTTCGCACCAGGTCCACATGATAACGCCGTCAAACTCGTCCATATAGGGCTGGAATTCGGCATCCTCCTTCTCATCAAGACCGAACTGGAAGGTATAAAGCACCATCCAAGAGTCAAGACGGCGGATACCGTTGTTGTGCAGCTTATCGTTGGCTGCCTTCAGCATCTCAAGCGGAATGCTCTTGTATCTGGGGTTGCCTTCCTTGTCAAGGCTCTTGAAATCGTCAAATACAACGCAGGAAATATTGGGGAACTCCTTTGCCTCGGCGATCGCCGTGTCAAGAATTTCGGGCTTCTTGTGCATACCGAAGCACTCCCAGCCTACTTGATTCAGCGTCTTAAAGGATTTGTTGTACTGACGTCTGTTGACGTCAACGCCAACGGGCACCATAAAGGTGTTTCTGACACCAAGATAGAGGCATCCCTCCATCGGGGTCATACGGGATTCCTTTTCGTTGCCGTACTCATGATTGTAGCGTCCTTCGGGATGTCCCCAAAGCCACATTTTGTCGCGAAGCTTCATAATTCTGTTCTCCTTGTATGTAAATTTTCTTTGATCAGATTTCCTCGTCGCCGTGCTCTTCCATCCAAGCAATGGCGGCGTCGTATGCCTCGTAGTCGAGGTCTGCCATGGTGTTGGTGTGGAAGACAACGCCCTCGGCTTCGCCGGCTAAGATCTTCTCGCGGTAAAAGTCGAGCTGATAGCGAACAGCGTCACCGGTCGCCTCCTTGCACTCACCGAAGTTCCAGAGGTAGCAGCCGAACAGACGGCGCTGTGTGGGGGTGAGTTTCTTGAAATGCTCGTACTTCTCGGGAATGAGCGGCACATCCGACTCCTTCCACGTCCACATGATGATGCCGTCAAAGGGGGCAATGTAATTTTTGAAATCCTCGTCCTTTGCCGCATCTACGCCAAATTCGTGGGTATAAAGCACCATCCACATATCGAGAGGTCGCACCTCGTTGTTGTGCAGACGGTCGTGAATTTTCTCCAGATTTTCCAAAGGAATATTCTTGTACTTTCCGCCTCTTTGGAAGTCGTCAAGCACAACGCGGTCGATGTTGGGAAAATCGGCAGCCTCAGCAATGAAGGGCTCGATCTTCTCAGGATTTGCCGTTGCGTCGTAGCACTCCCAGCCGACACCCAGCAGTGTTTTGAAGGACTTGTTGTACTGACGGCGGCTGACCGTCACGCCCTTATGCTCACCGTCGGGCACCATAAAGGTGTTGTGAATACCGAGATACAGGCAGCACTCCATCGGCGTCATGCGAGATTTCTTCTCGTTGCCGTACATGTGATTGTAGCAGGATTCGGGATGTCCCCAAAGCCAAAATTTTTCGCGGAGCTTCATGTTTTTTCTCCCTTGTGTATTGATTTTTGCATATGCGGATGGTATAATATATACATCCTACTTCAATCTTACTTAAAACACCGCGTATTTTCAAGAGAATTTTTCGTATAAAATATGGAGATTTGCGTAATGAGGCTCGTTTCCAATTCCCAGCTTTGCGAGAATACCAACCACGTCCACCTCACGCTTTTGTACTTCGGTCACGCCATAGTCGGCACCGAATGGACGGGGCGTGCCACCGACATCAATATGTCCCGTCTTTACTACATCGTGGACGGTGAGGCGGAAATTTTTCCCGACGGGGGCACGCCTATTTCCTTGCAAAAGGGAAATTGGTACCTGATTCCCGCAGGCTGCTCCTTTTCTTTTTCCTGTGCGGATCATATGGAGCAGTTCTATTTCCATTTGAAGCTGTGTGACCTTGACGGTCTTGACCTTCTTTCCGCCTTTCCTTCCCCCGTCGCCCTCACCCTTCCCGAAAGCAAGACCGAGCTTCTTTTCTCCTGCCTTGAGAGTGATGCGCTTGCCGAGGGCATCGTCCTCCGCCACGAGATCGAAAGCATCCTTATCACCTTGCTTGCCGAGCACAGCGTGCGTCTTGAGAGCAACCGCTTCTCCCCCGTCGTTGTCCGCGCCATCAAATACATCAAGCGCAACCTCTCCGCTCAGCTGACCGTCGCCGAAATTGCCGAGCACGCCTTTGTTTCCACCAGCACCTTAACCAAGCATTTCAAGGCAGAGCTCTCCAAATCGGTCAGCGAGTACGTGAACGACCGCATTATGTTCGAAGCCTGTCAAAGGCTTTTAAAGACCAATCTCTCCATCCTCGCCATCAGCGAAAAATACGGCTTTTCGGATCAGTTTTACTTCTCCCGCCGCTTTAAGGAAAAATTCGGTCTTTCCCCGATGAAGTATCGGAAAACCGCGATCATGTAAAAAAGTTGCTGTCACATTTAGGCACAACCGCAAACAAAAAAGGAATTGATAACCCAAAGGCAGGAACTTGTTTCCTGCCTTTGCTTTTGCTTCTTTGATTTTAAGGTTGAAAACCTACGGTTTTCTCCATAGGTATCAATTTTTGTTTGCTTTTTCCGTTTCCTCGCTCGACGTATATATATACGCCTTTCGCTCGGAGAACGAAAAATTTTGCTCTAAATTTGACTAGCACCTTTCCTAAAAACACAAGAATAGAGATGCAAAGCCGCTTTTTTTCAAAAAGCGAAAGAAACTCGGTTTCTATTTGAAAACCGAGTTCCTTTTTCTCTATTCTTGCTAAGACAGCCTCTTTTTTAATCTTTTAAAGAGCAGCGATATACTTTTCCGCAAGGTACGCCGCAACTGCGCCGTCTGCCGTTGCCGTCACGATCTGACGGAAGGGCTTGGTTCTCACGTCGCCCGCGGCAAACACACCGGGGATGCTCGTTTCGGTGTCCTCGCCCGCGACGATATATCCGTATTCGTCGATGGCAAGCTGACCGAGGAAAAGGCGCGTTTCGGGGCTTCTTCCGATGCTGATGAACAAGCCGTCAAGCGGAAGCTCCTCGGTGTCACCCGTATCGCGGTGAGAGAGGAGGACGCCCGTAAGCCGTTCGTCTGCAAGAAGCTCCTTGACCTCACACATCCACTTGAATTCCACGTTGTCCGCACTCTTCAGCTTTTCGTGATACACGCGCTCGGCGCGGAGGGTATCGCGGCGGTGGATGATATAGACCTTTTTTGCAAGCTTTGAAAGAAGAAGGGCGTCCGACACCGCAGAGTTACCGCCGCCGACCACGCCGACCGTCTTTCCCTTGAAGAACATCCCGTCGCAGGAGGCGCAATAGCCAAGCCCGCGTCCGACGAGAGCGGCTTCTCCCTCAATGCCGAGGTGCTTATGCACAGCTCCCGTAGCGATGATCACCGTATGGGCAAGGATCTCTCCCGCGTCGGTCAGAATACGCTTAGGACGCTCTGCAAGCGTGCAGGAAACAACCTCGGTACGCAAGCTCTCCGCACCGAAGCGCTCTGCCGCCTCCTGCATGCGTGCGCCGAGTGTAAAGCCGTCCACCGCGGCTTCGGAAACGCCGGGATAGTTTTCGATGGCGGGCGTTTCGGTCATCTGACCGCCCGCCGCATATTTTTCAAGCACCGTCACACGAAGCCCCGCGCGTGCGGCATACAAAGCCGCCGTATACCCTGCAGGACCGCCGCCAATCACGGCGACGTCGTAAAGCTTTTCCTTCATCAATTTTGCTCCATGAAAGCCAAAAGCTGTGCTTTGGGGAGTGCGCCCATGGTCTTCCCCACCGCCTTACCGTCACGGATCACGTAGAGGGTCGGGATGCTCATCACACCGTATGCCTCAGCAAGCTCGGGGGAAGCATCCACATCCACCTTGACTACCTTATAATCGGGGCGCTCGGCGGCGATCTCATCGAGGATGGGAGCAAGGATACGGCAGGGACCGCACCATGATGCATAAAAATCAAGCAAAACGGGGCGCTCGCTCTTTAAGACCTCATTTTCAAAATTTTCCTTGTTTGCATGAATGATAGACATACTTTCGTCCTCCTTTTTCGGTTTTCCGTCTTTATTATACCTCGAAAGTCCCTCCGCTTCCGTGATAAAGTCACAGTCTTTAAAAAAAATTTTCATATAATTGTATTGTAAAAGCCGTTGAATAATTGACAAACAGACGGTATAATAGTATAATAAAGACATAAAAAACCAGAGGTGCTTCAAATGACAATTACGAACGATATCAAATACGTCGGCGTTAACGACCGTAGCATCGACCTCTTTGAGGGACAGTACATCGTCCCCGAGGGCATTGCCTACAATTCCTACGTGATCCTCGACCAAAAGATCGCCGTGATGGATACGGTGGATGCCGCATTCACCCACGAGTGGCTTGACAACCTTGAGCACGTGCTCGACGGAAGAAAGCCCGATTATCTCGTCATCCAGCACATGGAGCCCGACCACTCGGCAAACATTGTAAACTTCATCAAGCGTTACCCCGATGCCAAGATCGTTTCTTCGGCAAAGGCATTCGTGATGATGAAAAACTTTTTCGGCACCGATTTTGCCGACCGTCAGGTGGTCGTCGGCGAGGGCTCTACCCTTTCGCTCGGCAAGCACACCTTGACCTTTGTGACCGCCCCCATGGTGCATTGGCCCGAGGTCATCGTGACCTACGACGCTTGCGACAAGGTGCTCTTCTCTGCCGACGGCTTCGGCAAGTTCGGCGCGCTTGACGCCGAGGAGGATTGGGCATGCGAGGCACGCCGCTACTATATCGGCATCGTCGGAAAGTACGGCGCACAGGTACAAGCACTTCTCAAAAAGGCGGCAGGACTTGACATTGAGAAGATCTGCCCCTTGCACGGCCCCGTTTTGACCGAAAACCTCGGCTACTACCTCGGTCTTTATAACACCTGGTCGAGCTACGAGCCCGAGGAGGACGGCATCATGATCGCCTATACCTCGGTCTACGGCAACACCAAGCGTGCCGTATTGCAGCTCGCCGATATGCTCAGAGCCAAGGGCTGCCCCAAGGTTGTCGTCAATGACCTCGCCCGTTGCGATATGGCTGAGGCGGTGGAGGATGCCTTCCGTTACAGCAAGCTGGTGCTTGCCACCACCACCTACAACGCCGATATCTTCCCCTTCATGAAGGAATTTATCCACCACCTGACCGAAAGGAACTTCCAGAAGCGCACCGTCGCCTTCATCGAAAACGGCAGCTGGGCACCCCTCGCCGCCAAGGTGATGAAGGGAATGCTTGAGGGCTCCAAGGATATCACCTACACCGACACCACAGTCAAGATCCTCTCCGCCCTCTCGGATGAGAGCCGTGAGCAGCTGACATCCCTCGCCGACGAGCTCTGCCGCGATTACCTTGCAAAGCAGGACGAAACGGCAAACAAAAACGATCTTACCGCCCTCTTCAACATCGGTTACGGACTTTACGTCGTCACGTCGAACGACGGAAAGAAGGACAACGGACTGATCGTCAACACCGTCACCCAGGTGACGAACACCCCCAACCGCATTGCCGTCACCATCAACAAGCAAAACTACTCTCACCACATCATCAAGCAAACGGGAAAGATGAACGTCAACTGCCTTTCCACCGACGCCCCCTTTGCCGTCTTTGAGAACTTTGGCTTTAAGAGCGGAAGAAACGTGGATAAGTTTGAAAACTGCACGCCGCTCCGTTCGGACAACGGGCTGATCTTCCTTCCCCGTTATATCAACTCCTTCTTATCCCTCAAGGTTGAGGACTACGTGGATCTTGATACCCACGGCATGTTCATCTGCACCGTGACGGAAGCGCGCGTGCTCTCCGACCGTGAAACCATGACCTACACCTACTACCAGGAAAACGTAAAGCCCAAGCCTCAAACCGAGGGCAAAAAGGGCTACGTCTGCAAGATCTGCGGCTATGTCTACGAGGGCGACGAGCTCCCCGAGGATTTCATTTGCCCCCTCTGCAAGCACGGTGCTGCGGATTTTGAACCCATCAAGTAAAATAAAAAACAAAATTTTGGAGGAAATATTCATGAAAAAATATGTATGCGATGCCTGCGGCTGGGAATACGACGAGGAAAAGGGAGATGAGTCCCTCGGAATCGCACCCGGCACTAAGTTTGAGGACCTTCCCGACGACTTCGAATGCCCTCTGTGCGGCGTTGGCAAGGATATGTTCTCGGAGGCATAACTCCGAACAGAAACCCCCGATTTCTTTGGAAATCGGGGGTTGTTTTTTTATTCTTTTTCCTCGTTTTCAAGCCGCGCACAGAAGCGCTCCAGGGTCGTTAGCACCTCAAGGGTGCGGATGTTCTCCTTGCCCGATTTTTCACAGCGCAGGGGATATATCGCCCGCAGCTCCTCGATCGCCTCTTTGAGCTCACCGAGCTCGCCGCGGCAAAGTGCCACGTGGTAACGAGAAAGAAGGGTGGAGGGATGCTCGTCGTCGAAAAGCGTGCTTCGAAGCGCGCAAACCTCGGTGTGGAGATCTAACGCCTCCTCATACCTTCCCTGCCCCTCGTATACAAGACCGATGTTGTTCATGGATGCGAGCGTGTTGGTGTTCATCTTGCCGTATTTCGCAAGGCGCATCTCATACAGCTCCTTGTGAATGGCAAGCGCCCTCTCGTACTCGCCCGCGTCGCAAAGGGTGTAGCCGAGATTGTTTCGGGAGATGGCGGTGTCGGGATGATCGTAGCCAAGCACGCGGGTGCGGATCTCCACCAGCTTTTCCATCAGCTCGATCGCACGCGCGTTTTCTCCAAGCTCTGCGGCGGCAACCGCAAGGTTGCTGATTGAAGTCAAGGTGTCGGGATGCTCCTCGCCAAGAAGCTGTGTGCGCCCCTCGCACACCTTTTCTAACATCTCGTAGGAGCGACGGTGCTCACCAAGATGCCCGTAGGTCACGGCAAGGTTGTTCATGGTGAGAAGCGTGTCTTCGTCATAGATCCCACCCGCCTTTGCGCTGCGGATCTCAAGCAGCTTTTCCTCCATTTCGGCGGCAAGGCGCCTTTCTCCAAGCTTTCCGTAGGTATAACCGAGATTGTTCATGGTCGCAAGCGTGTCGGGATGGTCCTCTCCCAAAAAGCTCTTGCGAAGCTCGAGAAGCGGCTCGCTGATCGCACGTGCCTTCTCGTATTCCTCGATCAGATTATAGGCGTAGGCAAGGTTACCGAGTGCCGTTATGGTCTTTTCGTCCGTCACACCGAGCAGATGTCGGTACACGTCCACCTGACGCTCACGCCACTTGACCGCCTCGCGCTCGTCAAAGTCCTCACTGCACTCGTCCTCGTAAATGTGGATGAGGGCAAGGATCGCATCCGTGCTTTCGAGGTCTGCCGCCTGCTTTAAAAGATCAAGCCCCGCCTCTCGGTCGGCTTCGATCTCGATGCCGTAATATTTGGCATAGCCGAAATAATACGCTTGCTCCGCCCAGGAGAGATCCTCCCAATCCTCGGCGTCCTTTTTGTTTTCTTCCTCGGACATGGTGCTCCCCTTTATTTCTTGTTTCTCTTTCTAAAGATCTTCGAGCGGAAGAGGATGATGTTCATCGCCGCAAAGAAGGCAATGAAAATAATGAATGTCAAAAGCTCGTTTCCGGGCGCGAAGTTAGCCAAGAGCATCATGGGGAATCCAAAGGCGATGGCGGGGAAATTCTGGTATACCATGTTGTCGGCGGCAGGGGTCTTGAACTCGCCGTCGATCTCACGCAAAAGAATGGTACCCGTCGATGCCGTACCCGTGAGCATGCCGTACATCATAAGGAACTGCTCCTCGGCATACTCGGGGAACAGGGTCTTCGCCACGATACGCTCGTAGATATAGGTAGATACGAGTCCCACAGCACCAAGGATCAGAATGACGCCCCAATAGTTTTCCAACAGACCGAAGCGAATGGCGGCGATGCCTGCAACGACCATGATATCGAAGCATACGTTCGAAACACGGGTCATCAAAAAGTCGTTGATGTGCTCCTTCTTCATCCAGCCGATCTTCTTAAACAGACGGATAAACGCCTTGACCAGCACGGCAGACAGCACACCAAGCAGGAAGTTGAAGCCGTAAATGGTGGACTTCATACCGGGGAGCGCCTTGCCAAGGAAGAACATGATCACGTAGGTAAGAAGATAGGTGAGTGCCACGAGGGCGATCTCCACCGTCATCTTATCAACGCTACCCTGCATCGGGATCTCATTCTTATTTTCGACTGCTTCCTCGGGTGCCGCCTCGTCCTCATCAAAAACGGCGATCTTCTTTTTATGGCGCAGAATATTGAGGTGAATAACACCGCCGATGCTTGCCGAAAGGAAGCCGAGTGCCGCAATGGTAAGACCAAAGCTCTTGCCACCGAAGAAGCCGTGCTCTAACTCATAAATGTTGCCGTAGTTCATTGCCTGACCCGTACCCTGTCCAAAGCCGAAGGGCAAAAGAACGCCTGCCGCCGCAAAAAAGTCCTTCATCAGGTACGCGGCCAACATGGTGATGCCAAGACCGAGAATGCCCTGCATCAGGTAGGTTGCCACCGTGGTCACGCCCGTGTTGAAGATCTCCGTCGTACGCTTTTTGGTCATCTTGGTCTTGCCGCTCTTAAAGGAGGAGGCAATGAAGCCGAGAGCGAGTGCGTGGTAGGTGATGATCTCGAGAAGCGCATAGCCGCGCTCTCTTACAATGGGCGCACCGCTTGCGCCCTCCACCACTTCAAGACCGCCGAACAGCTCGGAGGCGAAGAAGGGGGTCTTAGAGAAAATGTCCCAAACGCCCGCAAAGGCGAGAAGAAGAATACCTGCCAAAACCGAGGTCGGGATCAAGGATACCTTCAAAACGCGAATGCTTCTCTTGAGTGCATTCGCAGCCAAAAGTCCGATCAAAAGAACGGATACAAGGGCAAATGTGCCCCAAACGTCAGAGCCCCAAAAAGCTTCCATGATGTTCTCCCTTCAGAATGTTTTTATGCTTGTAGTAAAAGTTCACGTATTTCAGTCCACAGAAGCGCTCGTCGCCTGCCAGCTGATATACCTGCTTGTGGACGTATACGTTGATCTTCTTGCGTCCGAGTGCCGAGATGGCAGAAACCTCGGAAAAGGGGAGAGAAAGCAGACTGTCCTCTCCGTACGAAACCTCGATGCGGTCGCCGTAAAGAGCTGCCGTCGCCGTTTTGGCGATCGGGCACTTCCTTTCGTATACGATCACCTCGGACAGCTTTACCGTATCGGTGTAAAGCGGCTTTTCCGTCACGGGAAGCCCGTCAAGCTCGGAAATGTACCTATTTTGATAGTCATACCAATCCGCAACGCGGGCAAAGGGAGAATCGAAGCCCACGCCCTCAAGGGTCATGCGCTCGGTATACCGCCAAGTCTTTCCGCACCTCTCACAGCGAACAAGGTCGCCGTGGCTGTGGAAGCTTGAAAGTCCGCAATCGGGGCAAACGTATATCGCGCGCTCGAGAAACTCCGCCTTTTTCTTATGGCGGTAAACGCCCATCTCAGCGGCGTCATCCACGTAAAGACCGCGTTGAATGCGCTCGACCAGCTCGTCGTCGGTGAGATTTTTGATCTCCTCAGGCTCAATGACCTCCGAAACATAGGCGCGCATTTTTCCGCGTCTTCGGGTATCCGCCCAACGCGGCTGAATGCCGTAGCCGCCCTCAATACGGTAAAGCGCGACGGGAAGCCCAAGCTTACGTGCCAAGGGCGCGACCGCAGGGTTCATATACTCGGTTCTGCCCGAATAGGTGCGGTTTCCCTCGGGTGCCATCGCAATGGTGCCGCCCTCACGCGCAACGCGCAAGCAGTTCATCACCGCCGCCATGTCGGCGGTCTGCTTTTTGATGGGAATGGGAGCGACCAGCCATTTGAGCGCCCTCGACAAAAATCCAAGGGAGAAAATGTCCTCAGTGCCCACAAAGTAGACGGGCATTTTAAAGGTCGCCGTCACGAAAAACTGATCAAAGGGGGTCTGATGGTTCATGAGGATCAAAAACTGACGCCCCTTTTGTTCCTTAAAGCGCGGAAGCTTCACGTGATACCGCAGGCGCGAAACGAGCGTGAGCCACGGGCGAAGCAAGAGCTTGATCACCCCATGACGCCGAAGCACCCACTTTTTCTTTTTCTTCATATGTAAATCCTTCTTTACAATTCAAGGTAAAAAGATTAAATTTTAGCAAGCAGCTCGGTCAGCTTTTCTGCAATGAGAGCATGCCCCGCATCGTTGAAATGAAGTCCGTCGGGCGCATATTTTTCTCTGTCCTCTGCCGTATTGGGGTTGATGCCAAGCTCACGGTAAAGGTCAAGCACGGGAACGCCGAACTCCCCTGCGATCTCCTTGATCGCATCCACATAGGGGAGCAAGGGGCGTGCATGGGGGTTGTTCGCTTGATGCAGGGTGTACACACCCTCGTCCCCGTTGCGTCTTGCAGGCGCCATAAACACCACGGGCTTGTCGGGATGCAGCTCTCTCAAAAGCGAAAGCAAAAAGCGCACAGCACCGCAGAAGGTTGCGGGGGTCGCATCCGAAAACGAGCCGAAGGGCGCATCCCCATGTCCGTAGTCGTTGGTTCCGCCAAATACGACGATGACGTCCGCACGCGGATCGATGTTGTATGCACGGCCGCAAAAGCAAAGATCGTACCTCGGCTTCTCGCTCGGCTTGCTTTGATGGGCAAGGCGCGTGCCGCCAATGCCGTAGTTAAACACCTCAGCCAAAGCGCAAGCTTCCTTGATGCGGTTATCGTAACGGTTTTTCAGGTCGGCAACACCCGTCCCCTCCGTAATGCTATCGCCCAAAAAGGCAATTCTTTTTCCCTTAAGCTCCATAGCCAAAACCTCCGTTTTTTCGCTTTTTAGGACCTATTTTCACTCTTTTATCATAGCACAAAAATGTTGATTTGTCAACAAGAACTCTGCGCTTCTCTTCCGCGCGCCTCGGATTTTCCCGAGAAAAAATCATTTTTTTGGCAAAACCGCTTGCGATTTCCAAAATCATGTGCTATAATTAGTATAGATACTAAATAGAATGAATACAACAAAAGGAGGGGCACGCTTTGACAAGAAACCGCAAGCCGACACCGACAAAAGCGATGATCATCAAGATTGCCTCCGAGCTGTTTTTCGAGAACGGCTTTTCCAAAACCACGTCCACCGAGATCTGCAAAAAGGCAGATATCAGCCCCGGAAATCTGACCTTTTATTTTCCGACCAAGGAGCATATTCTGGCGGTGCTCGTACAGATGATGATCGATTATCAATGGAAAGAGATGGAGCATGCCGCAGATGAGGGAAAAAGCCCGCTGCTCGCCTACTGTCTTGAGCTGACGACCCTTGCGTCCATCGGTGATGTGCATCCCGAAATGTATGATTTTCTGGCGGCGGCGTATTCTCACCCGATGACGCTCGACCTCATTCGTGCAAATGACGCGAAAAAGATACAACGCGTGTTCGGAGCCTATACGGCAAATTGGGACGGTGAAAAATTCACCGAGATCGAAGCCATCATATCGGGCATTGAATACGCCACCCTGATGCATACCGCGCATTCCGCCTCTTTGGCGCATAGAATAGAGGGAGCGCTGGGTTCTATCATGCTCCTCTTCGGCGTTCCCGAAGACTTGCGCAAGGAAAAGATCGCTAAAGTGCTTGCGATGGACTACCGCGCCATCGCCGGGGAAGTTTATAACAACTTCAAAGCATACGTCACCGAAACCAACGAGCACAATCTTGAGGAAATGCAAAATGCAAAATGGAAAATGCAAAATGGAAGGGGAGAAAATGGAAAACGCAATTGAAACGAAAAGCTTTGAATTTGCAGTCAGGATCGTGAATTTATATAAGCATTTAACGGAAAGCAAAAAGGAGTTCGTTTTATCAAAGCAGCTCATTCGGAGTGGAACGAGCATCGGTGCAAACGTAACTGAGGCACAAAAAGGACAAAGCAAAGCCGACTTTAATGCCAAAATGAATATCGCATTAAAGGAAGCAAACGAAAGCGAATATTGGATCCGCTTACTCTATAGAACAGAGTATCTTACAAAAGAAGAATTTAACAGTGTTGAAAAAGACATAAAAGAAATCATAGCAATTCTGGTTTCCATCTGTAAGAAAACAAATACATAATTTTGCATTTTGCATTTTGCATTCCATCAAACCAAGGAGATAAAACAATGAAAAAAACAAGAACAAAACTAAAGATCACAATATCCGCATTTTGCATTTTGCTCTTTGCATTTTGCATTTTCCTTACCGCCTGCGGAAACAAATGTGAGCATACATACGATAATGCTTGCGACGCTACCTGCAACGAGTGCGGCGAAGTGAGAGAGGTTCCTGACCACAGCTTTACCGCCTTCACCTATACCGACCACGAGCACGCCATGGCCTGCTCCGCTTGCGCTCTCCCGGATGAAACGACCAAGGAAAAGCATACGCTCGATGCCGAGTTCAAATGCAAGTGCGGCATCGAATTCAAATCTGAGCTGACCATCCTGCAGAATCTGCGCATCCAAGAGCTTTACAATCAAAAGGATCTTCTGGTTAAGAAGATCACCCACGATTTCGGTGAGCTCGCATCCATCCTCGATCATTATTACGACGAAAACGGCGTGCGAACAAAAAGCTACAAATATGAGGGCGACGGCTCTTTAAGTGAGCGCACCGTCTATGAATACGACACAAACGGATACTTGACAAAAAAATCCGTTTTCTCCGCCGATGACGCATCTCTTGGATACTACCTCTACGAGAACGACGATAAGGGGAACTGCACGAAGGAATCACCCTACGACGTCGACGGAACACTTGAAGACTACATGGTTTATGAGTATGACAGCCACGGAAATTGCACCAAGGAAGCGGTGTATTCTCCCGACGGCACCCTTCGTTGGTATGATAGCTATGTCTATGACGACAACGGAAACAAAACCCAAAGAATCATCCACTCCATGTCAGACAACGTAAAACAGATCTCTTATTATGACAAAACGCAGAAAGTAACAAAACTCGAGCATCACGACGAGGACGGCATTTATTTCTACAGCTGCTATACTTATAACGAAGACGGCAGGGAGATCAAAGCCATCGACTACAATTCGGAAAACGAGATTGTACAAACTATCATCCGTGATTACTACGAGGACGGAACACGAAAAAGTTATACTGCCTATCATGAAGACAGCAATATCGTTGTGATGAAAGTTTGTTTCCACCCCAACGCAAGAGAAAAAACACATACGGAATACAACCTAGACGGCACGGTCTATTCCTTCAGCGAGTACGACGAGCAAGGAAACCTGATCGCCTCCTCCGACTAAACCGCTTTACTACCAAAGAAGCCCCGTACTGCATGCAGTACGGGGCATTTTTATTGATCTGCGCGGCGAAGCACACTCTGCGCCAAAGGAAAAAGCACCCTTTCGGGTGCTTTGCAGGCTGAGGGAGGCTCTCGCTTCGCTCGAAGGCGTCTCGCCTTGCCGCCCGCTCGCAAGCGGCGGTCGATCTTCGGCGGACGACCGAACCCCTTTCCGCTTCGCGGATGGGGTTCTTTCAAATCTCAGCCCGTACCAACAAAAAAGCACCCTTTCGGGTGCTTTTTTGTTGGCGCAGGCTGAGGGATTCGAACCCCCGTGGGCTTTCGCCCTAACGGTTTTCAAGACCGCCTCGTTGTGACCACTTCGATAAGCCTGCATGGTAAGACAGCCGCAAAACAACTGCCTTTTATATTAAATGTGAAACACAATTAATACATACCATTGACTAGGAAAATTTTGAGGGAGGTCGTTCGTTCGCAAGCGAAGCTGTATACCATACTGCGAGCGGCGCGAACGGGCGAGATTTCCAAAATTTTTCAGTCAAATTATCAATCGGGGACCGATCAGAGAAATTTTGTGGCAGGTTGTGCGATCCCGTGCGAAGCTGTATCTTATACTGCGAGCTAAGGGAGCGGCAAGATGACCTAAATTTATCGATCGGCGTCCTTCATGGAGAGATTCTGGCGTCCCTTTTCATCCGTTCCAAGGAACTTAACGCGTACTGCCTGACCGACAGAAACGACGTCTTCGCACTTCTCGGTGCGGGTGGGAGCGAGCTTGGAGATGTGAACCATGCCTTCCTTGCCGGGAGCGTACTCAACGAATGCGCCGATAGGAATGATGCGGGTAACAACACCGTCGTAGGTCGCGCCGACCTCAGGCTCGAATACGATAGCATCGATGATCGCCTTTGCACGGTCTGCGCTGTCGCGGTCAACAGCTGCGATAAAGACAGAGCCGTCGTCCTCGATGTCGATCTTAGCGCCGGTGTCGGCAACGATCTTCTGAATGACCTTACCGCCCGAACCGATGACCTCGCGGATCTTGTCGGGGTTGATCTGCATGCTGATCATCTTGGGAGCATACTTGGAAACGTCTGCTCTGGGTGCGTCGATGGCAGCAAGGATGATGTCGTCGATGATATAGTCGCGACCGCGGTGGGTGGTTGCAAGAGCCTCACGGATGATCTCGGGGGTAAGACCGTCAATCTTAAGGTCCATCTGGATGGAGGTGATACCCTTGTGCGTACCTGCTACCTTGAAGTCCATATCGCCATAGAAGTCCTCAAGACCCTGGATATCGATCATGGTGGTCCAAGAGCCGTCGTCCTCGGTGATCAGACCGCAGGAGATACCTGCAACGGGAGCCTTGATCGGAACACCTGCGTCCATAAGGGCGAGGGTCGAGCCGCAGACGGAAGCCTGCGAGGTAGAACCGTTGGAGGAAACGACCTCGGAAACAAGACGGATGGCGTAGGGGAACTCTTCCACGGAAGGAAGCACGGGAACGAGCGAACGCTCAGCGAGAGCACCGTGACCGATCTCACGGCGACCGGGGCTACGCATTGCCTTAGCCTCACCCGTCGAGTAGCCGGGCATGTTGTAGTGGTGCATATAGCGCTTGGAGTCCTCTTCGTCAAGACCGTCAAGCTTCTGTGCCTCGGAAAGAGTGCCAAGGGTTGCAATCGTCAGAACCTGGGTCTGTCCACGGGTGAAAAGACCGGTACCGTGGGTGCGGGGCAGAATGCCAACCTCAGCGGCAAGGGGACGGATCTCGTCCATACGGCGGCCGTCAACGCGCTTCTTGTCGTTAATGAGCCAACGGCGAACGATCTTCTTCTGGATCTTGTAGATCAGCTCGGGAAGCTGAACCGAAAGATCGGGATACTTTTCGATAAAGGTCGCCTTGATGTCCTCTTCGATGGGCTGCATCTTTGCATCACGGACGGTCTTATCGTCGGTGTCAAGTGCTTCCATCACGCGCTCTTCGCAGTATGCGAAGATCTCGTCGAACATTTCATGATCCAGCTCGCAAGAGGGATATGCAAACTTGGGCTTACCTACTTCAGCAACGATACCGTCGATGAAGACAAGAAGGTCCTTGATGACCTCGTGTGCCTTCATGATAGCGGCAAACATGGTGTCGTCGTCCACCTCGTTTGCGCCTGCCTCGATCATAACGACCTTGCCTGCGGAAGCGGCAACGGTGAGCTCAAGATCGCTCTTCTTGCGTTGCTCTGCGGTGGGGTTGACAACGATCTCACCATCCACAAGACCCATGAACGCGCCGCCGATCGGGCCGTTCCAAGGAATATCGGAGATGGAGAGCGCTACGGATGCACCGATCATTGCGGTGATCTCGGGCGAGCAGTCGGGGTCAACCGACATAACGGTGAGGGAGAGTGCAACGTCGTTGCGCAGATCCTTCGGGAAGAGGGGGCGTACGGGGCGGTCGATCACACGGCTGGTCAGGATCGCCTTCTCGGAGGGCTTGCCCTCGCGCTTCAGGTAACCGCCGGGGATCTTGCCGACAGCATACATCTTTTCATCATAGTCTACCGACAGGGGGAGAAAATCGATGCCGTCACGGGGAGCGGCGGATGCGGTAGCGCATGCGAGGATCACGGTCTCGCCGTAAGAGATCATGCAGGAGCCGTTTGCAAGACCTGCGACCTTGCCGACCTCGATCTTGAGGGGTCTGCCTGCATAGGTGTACTCAAACACTTTGTAGTTTTCAAACATTTTCTTTTTTCCTTTCTTTTTACTGTTCTCTTTACGAAAAAATAGGCGAACAGAGGACATAGCACTTCATACACGTCAAAGGTCTTTGGCGCATATGAGCTGCTACCTTCCCTGCCCGCCGTCGAAGCGCGTGCCCGAGAAAGCGGACACGCACAACGACCGTTGCGTGGGAATTACTTTCTCAAGCCAAGCTTTGCAATGATAGCACGATATCTTTCGATATCCTTCTTTGCAAGATAAGCGAGAAGCTTCTTTCTGTGGCCAACCATTTGGGAAAGACCTCTCTGAGAGTGGAAATCCTTAGGATTCTTCTTCAGATGCTCGGTCAAGGTGTTGATTCTCTCGGTGAGAATAGCAACCTGAACCTCGGGAGAGCCGGTATCGCGCTCGCCGGTCTTGTAGGTCTCGATGAGAGCCGCTTTGGTTTCCTTGCTGATCATGATTTTTCACCTTTCTGTTCTTATTTTGCCCCAGACTCAGCAGACGGACGGGTGAAACGCCGCCAACCGTGCCAAGGGTCGCACGGGATTTATTATACTATGGAAAAGGATTTCTGTAAAGGGGGTTTACAGAAAGTTTACAACTTTATTTCTCCGCCCATTCGGGAAGGGGCGTTTCAAAGACAACGGTGTGCTCTGCCATGAGCCATTTCGCGCCGTCACCGAGTGCAAGCCACTCCTCTTCCGTTCCGGCGTAGTAAAGCGTAACACCGTCTTCCTTCAAAAAGTTCTTGTCAATCTTCTTGATACTCGCAGGAAGATAGATTTCCTCTAAATCAGGCATATAGATGATATAGCTTCCGGAAACGTCCTCCGTACCGCTCGAAAAAACAAGGGTGCGCATGCCCGTCCAGCCGCGAAAGGCATTGAAGGTCTTTGCGGCGTTGATCGTTGCGGGAAGGATCACAGCTTCGATGCTTTCGGGCTTGTGATAAAATAACGTCACGCTGTCGAGAGGAATGCCGTTGACAGCGCTCGGAATATAAAGGCGCTTGATGCCAAACATTTTGTCACCGTAAAGATATACGCTTCCCGCTTCGGCCACATAGACCCACGGATCTCTCCCCGTGTCGGTAACGAAGGCATCCTCGGGAAGTCCAAGCCGTTCCCTCGTCCTTTTGTCGGAGACCACGGGAGCAATGAAGAAGGAGAGAAGCGTTCCGACCAAGACAAGGAGCATCACAAGGACGGCGATATGCTTCAAACGAAGCCGTTTTGCATCCATGCCCGATCCTCCTTCTTCTTTAATAGCACTCATTTAAAAGCCGTGCTTATATAACCGCGCACGGCGCTGTGCGAAATCTCCCTCGGGAAGTCCCGCAAGAATTTCCGCACGGATGCTGTCGTCGTCGTAGATACCCTCTTCTCTTGCGCGAACGAGTGCCGCCTCAATATCGGCACGGGAAAAGCCCTTTTCGAGCAGATTGGGCAAGAACTTTTTAGGTCCCCACAGGCGCTTGGCGTAGATGGCAAGCTGTCGCTCAAGAAGCTCATCCTCACGGATATACCCTTCCTTTACCAGGCGCTCTACCGCACCCTCGGCACTCTCGCGCAGAAAGCCGCGCTCGGTGAGCTTTCGAAGGAGATTGCGGCGGGTGTTGTCGCCCGACGCCAAGATCTTCACGCCGCGCGCATAGGCAAGCCGCGCGTCCTCGTCGCCAATCAGGGGAGCGAGCTCCTCAAAATCGACCGTTTCGCCGGCGTCGATGCTTCCTTCTTCCGAAAATTTGTCTCTTGAAATGCGGTAAATATGGGTGCGAGGGGGCATCGAGTGGACCGTGACGGTCAAAAGGATCTCTGCCCCGCTGCGCACCGACTGCACCGCATCGATCGTTGCCTTCACCGAGAATTATTCCTCGTCAAGACCCGAGAGGTCAAATTCCTCATCGAGCTCAAAGGTTTCTCCAACCTCGCCCGTTGCGGCGAGCTTGCGGATGCCATCCTCGATCTTTGCCGCTATGTCGGGATTTTCTTCTAAGAACGCCACCGCCTTGTCGCGCCCCTGACCGATGCGCTGTCCCTCAAAGGAGAACCAAGAGCCGCTCTTTTCGAGAAGCCCCATGGCAACACCCATATCGCAAAGCTCACTCGTCTTGGAGATGCCCTTGCCGTAAAGGATATCAAACTCCGCCGTCTTGAAGGGCGGTGCGACCTTATTCTTCACGACCTTGCAAAGCACGTGGTTGCCGTAGATCTCGCTTCCGCTCTTCAGAACCTCTTTTTTGCGGATCTCAATACGCACCGAGGAATAGAACTTGAGCGCACGGCCGCCGGGGGTGACCTCGGGGTTACCGTAGGCGATGCCCACCTTCTCACGGAGCTGGTTGATAAAGATCACAACGCAGTTGGATTTGGAAATGGAGGAGGAGAGCTTACGCATTGCCTGCGACATCAGGCGTGCCTGCAGTCCCACGTGGGCGGCACCCATATCGCCGTCGATCTCCTGCTGGGGGGTGAGAGCCGCAACCGAGTCGACTACGATGGCATCGATGGCGCCCGAATGCACGAGGGCGTCGGCAATCTCAAGTGCCTGCTCTCCCGAATCGGGCTGAGAAACGAGCAAATTGTTGATGTCCACGCCGAGATTCTTGGCGTAAACGGGGTCAAGCGCGTGCTCCGCGTCAATGAACGCCGCCTCTCCGCCAAGCTTTTGCACCTCTGCTACAACGTGGAGTGCCACCGTCGTTTTGCCCGAGGATTCGGGACCGTAGATCTCAATGATCCTTCCGCGCGGTACACCGCCGATGCCAAGAGCGAGGTCAAGCGAGATGGAGCCCGTCGAAACCGCAGAAACGTTCATCTTGGTGTTTTCGCCCAGCTTCATAATGGTGCCCTTGCCGTACTCTCTTTCAATGCGGGAGATGGCGGTTTCAAGCGCCGCCTTTTTGTCAAGGGAAATGCTGTCTTCTACCGTTTTTTTCTTGGTTGCCATAGATATATCCTCTTCTTTATTTTTTACAGCTTGATCTCGATTGCGCCGAGGGGACGGATGGAGAGCATCATGCAAGCCCCTTCCCCGAATACGCTTTCGGTGACCGTCTTATAATCCTCCGCCAATTCGCGGCGCACAAACGCCTGCGTCGTACCCGCAAAGCCGCCGCCATGTACACGGTAGGCACAGCCGCGTCCTGCAAGCAGGCTTTCGGCAAGAGAGAGCGCGAGAGAAAGCCCCTGCTCCTCTACGTTCTTTACGGTGTAAACGTTTTGCAGATACTTATAGGAGGAGTCGCCCGAAGCGAGCACCGTCTGAAGGAAGCCCTCCACGTTCCCCGCCTTCAAATACGACGCCGTAACGCCCACGCGCTCGTTTTCGCGCACAAAGTGAATGGCACGCAAGAGTGCGCGGTCGCCCACCGTTTTGCGAAGCACGGGAGCGTTGGCGATCAGATCCTGCTCCGTTATGCCGCGAAGCACCTCTTTGCCAAAGTAATTGGCAACGCGCTTCATTTCGGCGGGAACGGAGGCATAGTCCTCGTTAAGATCGGCGTGGTTGCCGCCCGTGTTGAGAATGCAAAGCACAAAGCCCGCATCGGTCAGCGAGAAGGCAATGGGGTCGATCACGGGGTTCTTCGGATCGGCAAAGTCAATATGTACAAAGCCACCGACGGCACAAGCCATCTGATCCATCAGTCCGCAGGGCTTGCCGAAATATTCGTTCTCGGCAAACTGCGCGATCTTGGCGATCTCTTCGTTGTTGATTTCTCCGCCGTTAAACAGATAGTTCATGATGTTACCGATCATGACCTCAAACGCGGCGGAGGAGGAAAGCCCCGAGCCCTTTAAGACGCGGTTTGCGGTGTAAGCCACGAAGGAGCCCGTCTGATAGCCCCACTTCTTGAAGCCGCCCACCGTGCCTGCGATCAAGGACGCAGACGAAAAATCGGCAAAGTTTTTCGCATCGTCACATTCGGAAAGCACTACCGTATCCTCGGGATACCCCTCGCTCTTGACACGGATGATGCCGTCATCCGTAGGAGAAGCCACAGCAATGATATCGCGGTCAATGGCGGCGGCAAGCACACAGCCGTGGTTGTGGTCGGTATGGTTGCCCTGCACCTCGGTGCGTCCGGGGACGGAGAAGAGGCACGCCTCTCTGTCGCCGTACAGGCTGATAAACTCGCGGAGCACGCCCGTATAGCGCTCGGTTTGATCCGCAAGATCGGAATAGATGTTTGCGTATGCCGCAAGGGCACCGCCTTCAATTTTCGTGATGAGCTCGGATGCTTTCATGGTTTTCTCCTTGTATGTTTTACAAATCGGATTTCAAATAAGCGCGGGCATGGAAAAGCGCCTCCCGAAGAAGGGCATCTGTATCCCGCATTTCGCCGTTTTCGTCGGCGAGAAGGCGAATATGAGGCTTGGCGGAAAACCAAGTCTTTTGTCTTTTTGCATAGTGATGCGTGGCGTTTTTAAGATCTTCAAGCGCCTCTTCTCTCGAAGCCTCGCCGCGAAGGGCGGAAAGGCACTCCTTGTACCCGATGGCGGCGGCTGCCGTCGTCCCGGGGAGAAGCTTATTTTCCTTTAAAAGCCGCTCTGTTTCTTCAAACAGTCCTACCGCCGCCATCATCTCCACCCGCGCATCAATGCGGCGGTAAAGAAGGGCGCGGTCGGAAAAATCAAGAAAAAGATTGCAGATGGAAATTCGGGGGTTTTCAAGGGATGCTCCCCTGTCGTTTTCGCTCTTGGGCTTCCCCGTCAAATGATAGATCTCCAGCGCACGAACAACGCGCTTCACGTTGTTCGGATGGATCGCCTCCGCCGATACGGGATCGACAGCGGCAAGACGGGCGTGGAGTGCGCCGTTCCCCTCGCGCTCGGCGAGGGCATGCATTTCCCGACGGAAGGCGTCGTCACTCTCCATCGGTGCACCGTGACGGGCGGTTCTCACCGCCTCAAGGTAAAGCCCCGTTCCACCGCAAAAGATGGGGGTCTTCCCTCTCGATGCGATCTCAAGGGCTGCCTTTTCGGCAAGTGCGGCGTATTCGGCGGCGGAAAAGGATTCCGTCGGGTCAACAATGTCGATCAGGTGGTGCGCAACGCGCGCCTGCTCTTCCTTCGTTGCCTTCGCAGTACCGATGTCCATGCCGCGGTAGACCTGCATCGAGTCGCAGGAAATGATCTCTCCGTCCAAAGCCTCGGCAAGCAGAATGGCAAGTGCCGTTTTTCCGCTGGCGGTCGCACCCGTGACAGCAAGGCACTTTGCGCGTGTATCCGTCAAAGCTCGCCCTCCTGCTTTGCGAGGAATTCTTCGACCTCCTCGCGGCTCTTCGGCACGGAATACGCGGCACCCGCACGGCTGACGGTGATAGCACCCACGGCACAGCCGTACCGTACGGCATCGTTGATGTCGCCGCCGTTTTCAAGATACCTTAGCGTAAGGGCGGCGGTAAAGGCATCGCCTGCCGCCGTCGTATCTACGGCGCGGACAGAATACGAGGTGATAAATTTAAAATGTCTTCCGTTACAGACAAAAGCACCTCTGTCCCCCAGCTTAATGACGATATACTCGGCGCGCACGCGGCGGAAGAGCTCCATCGAAGCGGCAAGCATACTGTCGGTGCCCGTGAGCGCAATGCCGGTATAGATCTCGGTTTCCGTTTCGTTGGGGGAGAACACCGTCAGGGGCGGAAGGCTGTCAAGCGGAAAATCCGCACGGGCAGGACCCGCATCGAGAAAAATGGGGATCTCATGCCGATAGGCGTAGTTTGCGGCGGCAAGGATAGCGTCCTGTCCGATCTCCATTTGCAAATAAAGGGCATCGGGACAGGAAAGGAAGCCCTCCTCCACGTCGCTTTCGCTTAAATACTTGTTGGCGCCGGGATAGCAAAGAATGCGGTTTTGCCCCTTGCTTTCCACGACGACGGCGGCGCAGCCCGTCGCATGGTCCTTATCGATCACGAGATGGCTGACGTCGATCCCCACATCCTTGTAATAATCGTACAGCGTTTCGCCGTGGCTATCTCTGCCGATACGGGCACAAAAGACCGTTTCGGCACCGAGAGCGGCGAAGGTCACCGCCGAATTGGCGCCCTTGCCGCCGGGGCTGTAGGAGATGCTTCCGTCACAAAGAAGGGTCTCCCCCTCGGCAGGCATGCTCCTTACGGGCATCGTGATGTCCATATTGGCAGAGCTGACCACCAGTACACGCTTTTTCATATCCGTACGTGTTTCCTTTCAAAATTACTCAGGCATCTTGATATGCCGATAGGAAGAGAAAACGCGCTTCGCAAGCGCCCCCTCTCTCTTTGCCGAGGTGAAGAAGAAGCATTGCTTTCCCTCCTCGGTCAGCGTCCGTACCGCGCGAAGGAAGGAGAGCGCACGCTCGTCGTCCTGTCTTGCCGTGCAGCCGTCAAAGCATACGGGCGGCATCTCTTTATACATCAAATTCAACAGCGACAAGCGGAGCGCATAGTAGGCAAGGTCCTCGGTGCTGTGGCTGAGGAAGGCAACCGTTCTTTCGCCGTCGCCCTCGTCGTAGCTCACGGAAAAATCGTCCGAAACGGTGATGTCGCTGTACTTGCCGTCGGTCATTTCATAAAGGAAGCGGCAAGCGTCAAGGCTGAGTCTTGGCGAGATCTCGGCGCGCAAGCGCTCAGCGCCACCCTCGACCGCCTCATACGCCGCGGTGATCGCCGCGGCTTGCTCCTTTATGCGGGCAATGCGCCCGTCAAGAGCTAAAATACGCTCGGCAATGGCGGCAAGGCTTTCGCCGCGCTCTTCGGCGGCAAGGTCGTCAAGCAGCCCTCGCTCTGTCGTGCGAAGCGCCTTCAAGCGGTCGGTATACAGCTCCACGCCGCGGCGCAGGTCCTTCGCGTTTTGATTGCGATAACGCTTGCGGTCGTCGGGTGCAACACGGGCACGCACGGCGATCTCATTCTGCCCCTCAAGCTTTTGTCTTAAGGCAAGCACCTCGTTCTCCGCCGCGCGATGCTCTGCGGAAAGGCGCTCGTACTCGGTCAAATATTCCTCGGCACGGAGGGCGGTATCGGAAACCTGTGTTTCGATACACTCCATGTCAAGCACAACGCCCCAACGGGCGAGGATCTCGGAAAGGCGCTTGCTTGCTAAGGCATAGCGCTCCTTGGCACGGGAAAGACGGTGCGCCGAGCGCTCCTTCTCTGCCGCCGCCTGCGAGATCACGATTCTCGCCTCTGCCGCTGCTTGCAGGCTTGCTTGGAAATCATCCTTCTTTTCCGTGCCGCAAACGGCATAGAGAGCAAAAAGGCTTCGACGGGCGCGCAATCCTTCCACGAGGAAGAGCACAAGACCGCCAAGAGTAACGATGCCCAGCACGCCAAAGAGCGCCGCAAAGGCAACCTTAGAGATCATCACGCCAAGCATGATGAAGGATGCAAAAGACAAAACACCGCAAAGAATGGCAAGCGTCAGCATCGTGCGCTCCTTTTTGAGGGCACGCGCCGCGTCACGTCGCAGGGTCGCTTCTCCCGAAGCACCGTCCACCGCCGAAAGAAGGGCACGCGTATCGGCATCCACCGCATCCGCCCCCTCGGGAAGAAGCGCGTGTGTCGCCTCGGCGTCCTCCGCCTCGCGCCCTGTGCTGAGCGTTTCGCTCTTTGCTTCCAAAATGGATGCGATATAAGCGCGGTCGGGCAAAAAGCCCTCGGCACGGTATGCGTCCTCATGGGCGCGAATGGCGGAAACACGTCCGCCACTTGCGTCCTCAAGGGTGTGAAGACGGTCATAGTCCTCGATCATTAGGGCGTTATAGTAGTTGGTTTCAAGCTTTGAGAACTTCTCTACCTCGCGCTCTGCTTCTTCAATTCTCTTGCGCGTGAGGAACAGCTCCTCCTCGCGCTCATAGTGCAAGCGCTCCTTAGCGGTCGCTTCCGCAAGCTCCTCCTTCAGGTTATCGCGTTCTCTTTCCAATACGGAAGCGGCACCCGAGCCGCCTTCGCCGGCGTAAAGCTCCTTCGCCACCTCACGAAGCTGGTGCAGAGCACGCTCCGATGACAGCTTCTCATCTCCCGAAAAGAGGATGTTTTCGATGGCATCCGCCGTTTTTTCCCTTGCAACGCCGCCGCGGCGGACATCGGAAAGAAGGGCGGTATCGGTAAAGCTATCAAGCGTCACGCCAAGAAAACGCTCTCCCGGAGAAACGGCGCCCTGCTCGGCAAGGCCCGTCGTTAAATTCTGAAGCGCGTAGGTATCGCGCCAGCCGCGCTCGGTCGACTCGCTTGAGCGCTCGATGCGGTATCGCGCACCGCCCGACGTAAAGGTCATACTGCCCGCGCAAGCCACGCCCTCCCAAGGCGTGCGGTGAAGACGCTCGGAAAAGGCGGTCTTCTCCTCGGGAAAGCCATAAAGCATATAGACGATGAATGCGGCAAGCGTCGTTTTGCCCGACTCCGCAGAACCCTCGATCAGGTTAAAACCGTCGTCAAAGGTTGCTTTAAAATCGGACAGCTTACCGAAATGCCGTATATCAAGGCTCTCTATGATCATAGCAAAATCCTTTCTTCGTTTTAGGGCTTCTCCTTGGGATCTCCCGTTAAGAATGCCGCGGCACGGATGGGAGCATCCTTGGCGTTGCCCCAGGGCTCATCGGCGTACCGATAATCAAATTTCTTACAGAAGAAGCTCACGTCCTCGCGAATTTCGTCCATATACCGTTTGACGACCTCCACCGTATCTCCCGTGAAGGCGGTGTACGTCTTTCCCGTCAATTCCTTTTTTGCCACCTCGCAAAGCGCACGGGCGTGCGGCAGGCAGAAATACGGAACGGCGGTATATTTTTTGCGGAAGCTGTCGTCGGAGGCGTACAGTGCCGCAACGTTGCGAAGCATGCGCCCCATGTGGAAGGCGACCTTACCGCAAATATAACAGCTCGACTCCGTCTTTGCGACCGCCGCCGTGAAATGCTCCGCGCGCTTTCCCGTCAAAACGGCAACGGGCGAGGGGGAAAGCCGTCCCTCAAGCTCCGCAAAATGGCTTTCAAGCATCAAGGCAAGACCGAGGCGGTTCTTCATGCCGAGCATTTTTTTGTAATGGTCGCGGCAAAAGCCCTCCGCGTTGGTTTTGATGCGAATGGCAGGCTCCATCATGGATGCGCCGAGAATAAGATCCAGCTCACCCTCCTCCAGCCGCCCTTCCAAAAGGCAAACGGGGCAGTCACAGGAAGCATTCTCTTCGGTGAGCGCTTCAAAGACCTCGTTAATCGGTATGGTATAGATCTGTTCCATGTTTTTTCTCCTTCACGCAGGGGCACAGATTATTGCGTCGCGGATACTTGATTTTTCCGCAGAAATGTTGTATAATGTTAAAAACAGACGCGAGAATATTATTTATCACTTTATTATATAACAATTCTAAGTATTTTTCAAGCCTTAACGATAATTTTTTTGAGAGAAAGGAAGACCATGAGGGTTTTACTTTTTTCCGTTACCGCAGGTGAAGGACACAACGCCACGGCAAAGGCGATCGCGCGCTCGCTTGAGAGCATGGGCGCCGAAACCAAAATCGTGGACGCTTACCGCACCGCAGGACGGATCATGTATCACACCGTTGCAGGCGGGTACCTTCTGGTATCCTCCTATCTGAAGCACGGCTACGGGGTCGTTTACCGCATGCTCGAGCACCGCCGCGGCAACTCCTACAGATCCTCCCCCGTGCGCCGCTCGGGGCGCTCCCTCGCCAAAAAATTCAAGCGCATCATTGATGAATACGATCCCGACGTCATCGTCTGCACCCACTGCTTTGCCGCAAGAATTCTTGATATCATCAAGGAAAAGCAGGGCATGCGTGCCAAAACGCTGGGTGTCGTCACCGACTTCACCATGCACCCCTATTGGGAGGAGGCTTTGCGGCTTGATCGCTTGATCATCCCCTGCAGAGAGCTCACCCCCCTTGCCTACAAAAAGGGCTTTACCGATGCACAGATCCGCCCCTACGGCATCCCCGTGCATCCCAAATTTGCCGCGAGCGTAGACAAGGCAGAGGCAAGACGCATTTTGGGACTTGACGCCGATCTTCCCACCCTGCTTGTAATGGGCGGCTCAATGGGATACGGCAATATGGAACGCGTGCTTTGCCGTCTTGACGGACTTGACGTTCCCTTTCAAGCCGTCGTCGTCTGCGGCAACAACAAAAAGGTGCATGACCGCATTGCCCGCCGCACCTTCGGGAAGCCTATTCTCAACCTCGGCTATACCGACAACGTTCCTCTTTTGATGGACGCCTCCGACCTCATCATCTCAAAGCCGGGGGGACTTACCACGAGCGAGGCGCTCACCCGTCGGCTGCCGATGGTCATCACAAGCCCGATCCCCGGACACGAGGACAGAAACGTTGAATTCCTGACCGAAACGGGCACCGCCGTCGCCGTCACGAAAAAGATGCCTCTCACGGAAGCCGTCCGCATGCTCCTCTCCGATCCCCAAAGAAGAGAAGAGATGCAAAAGAGCATCGACGTCATCCGCAAGCCTACCGCCGTCCTTGATCTCTGCCGCGAGGTCCTTCTTCTTGCAGAGGAAGCGCAAACCAACCAACCGTAAATAATCAAATAGAAAAACCGTGATTTTGTCAACATTTCGTTACAAAATCACGGTTTTTGTTATGCCGAAGGAGAAGTTGTTTTGCTTCCCTCTCGCTTACCGCCTCTGCGTGAGCGGCGGTGTGAGCGGCGAAATTCTCTCTCGTTCGCCAGCTTTTCTCTGTATCGCGAAAGACGCTCCTCGTCCGCGCGCATGAGGATCACACGCAGGCGGAAGGTTTCGTTGATGTTGCGCTTGATGCCACCGACGAGCATCATCTCTCCGTGCTCCTCGCACTCGTAAAGCCTTTGATACTTCTGTCCCTTTGCGTGAAGCATCGGCTCCTTGCCCACAAGGGGCTTACCGCACATCGGGCAAACGGGGGAGGCGAACGCAGGGGTCAAAAGTGCCTTTTCTACGGTCAAGAAGCCGCGCTCTCCCGAGTCAGCATCCCCGAAGAGTGCCTCATAAAGGTAATCACCCGTTGCCGCATCGGCGGCGCGAATGCCCTCGGCAATGTTCAGTCTTTGTGCCACACGGGCAGTAAAGAGAGCGTCGTTCAGGGCGTCATGGGCAGGGAGATTCATTTCGATCCCGAAATGCTCCATCGCGTATTCAAGCGATCTCTGCCGTTTTTCGCCGTCCGTTTCGCGGTTGAACATGGGCTGCATATCGTAGTATTTGTCTAAAAAGGTGTAGGACAGCTTGTTTGCTCTCAGATTGTCAAAGAGCATCGGCATATCGTCGGGTCCCCAGGTGAGGAACACGGCGTCGTCACCGCAAAAGCGGTGGAAGGATTCCATTGCCTCGGAAAGCGGCACGCCGTGGTCGAGCTGTGCCTGGTCAATTCCCGTCAGGCGCATGACGTGGCGGTGGATCTTTTTATAAAACTTCGGTTTTACGGTGATGCGGTAGCTTCCGACGAGAGAAAGCGACTCGTCTAACTTCACCGCCCCGATCTGGATCACCTCACCGCGCAGGCGGATGGACAGCTCCTTTTGCGTCGCCACCGCTTTTTCGTGGTAGGTCTGATTCCACTCAAGGTCAATTACGATATAGTGCATGAAGGCTTGCCTTTCTTTTTTAGTCACTCATCTATTCTACCACAGCCAACGCGCGTTGTCAATCCAAAAAGCGCTTTTTCTCGAAAAACCTTTTGGGAAAGCTTGTTCTATTCCGCTCTTAGGGAGAATAAAATGTCATAGGCAAAAAAAGAAAGCCGCAATCACGGCTTCCCTTTTCGAAAAATCAAAACTTCGACTTCATTTCGGCAACACAGTCGGTGCAAAGGCGCTTGCCCTTGTACTCCACAAGAACCGCCTCACTGCCGCAGAACAGGCAAGAGGGCTGATATTTACGGAGCACGATGCGGTCGCCTTCAATAAAGAATTCGATCTCATCGCCGGTTTCAATATCCATTTTACGGCGCATTTCCTTCGGGATCACAAGTCTTCCCATTTCGTCGATATTACGTACGATTCCGATGTCTTTCATATCAAGTTCCTTTCATCCGACGGCAGTCGGGATCGAGTATGACGCCGTTTTTCGACGCCGAGGAACATTTTAACACATCCTTCGCCGTTTTGCAATAGGCTTCTTCAAAAAAATTGTGAACATTTTGTCATATTTTCCCATACGCCACCAAGATCCCACACGGGAAAACACAAAAAGGATGTGAAAAAATGCCGCTTTCCACCGTCTTATCCTGCCTTCCCTCCCGGTTAAGAGAGGAGATCACACGCACCCTCTCCTCGCCCCTTTTACAAGGCATAAGACCTGCCGAGGTGCGTCTGCGGCAGGGGCGCATCGCCTCTCTCACCCTCTACCGCGACGGGCGGCTGTGCAATCTTCCGCTTTCCTTCGTTGCCGATGAGGACGACTTAAAAACCGCCTTTTCTCAGGCGGTCGGCGGCTCGCTGTATGCATATGAGGAGGCGATCAAGCAGGGCTACGTCACCCTCTCGGGAGGCATCCGCGTGGGCGTCGCGGGGCGCGTGTTTTGTAAGGATGCGCGCATCCTTTCTCTCACCGCCATCCATTCTCTTGTCTTCCGCCTGCCAAGCGGCAGGGCGTCGGCTGAGGCACTCTTTTCCTTTTATAAGCAAGCAAACGGTGGCATTTTGCTCTTTTCTCCTCCCGGATGCGGAAAGACCACGCTCTTACGTGCCTTTGCCGCCAAAGCGGCGAAGGAAGAGCGGGTCGCCGTCATTGATGAACGCGAGGAGCTGTTTTGGGAAGAGGGCGCGCTTTTTATCGACCGTCTGATGGGTTACCCCAAGGCGGTGGGGGCAGAGATCGCCGTGCGCACCCTTTCCCCCGAGCTTTTGATCCTTGACGAGCTGGGGGCAAGCGAAGCGCGTGCACTCGCTTCCCTCGTTTCCTTCGGTGTGCGCACCGTCGCCTCGGTGCACGGCGGATGTAAAGAGGAGCTTTTCAAAAACGCGGCGCTGTCGCCCCTCTTTCGTGCGGGCATCTTTTCCCATCTTTGGGACGTCCGCCAACACCGCGCGTTTTCCGTTTCGGATGAGGTGCCCTTATGAGAACGCTGTGCGGTGCGCTTCTCTGGTCGCTCTTTCTCCTGCTCGCGCTTGTCTTGCACGGAAGAGCAGAACAAAAGCGGCTTGCCGAGTATAAAGCCCTCTGTCACCTGGTCGCCCACATCAAAAGCACCCTGCTCCAAGCGCCCGTTCCTCTTCCCACCGTCTACGCCGAGTTTTCGGATGGGGCACTCGAGGGGAGCACGTTTCTCTCCGTTTTACGGGAAAGAGGACTTTCCTCTGCCCTCAGGGAGGGCGGTCTTTCTCTCGACGGGGAGGAGCTGACCCCTTTCACGGAATATGCCGAGGCGCTCGGGCGGCGGCTGTACACCGAGGAGCTTGCGGCGGCGGACGCACTTCTTGCCCGTGTCACCGCTCTCCTCTCCCAAAAGGAAGCGGCGCTTCCCGTGCGGCGAAGGCTGACGGGCACCCTCTTTTTTTCGGGCGGAATGCTTCTTTTGCTTCTGCTCCTCTAATTTCAAAAGAAAGGAAGAAAAAATGGACGTTTCCCTGCTTTTGCGTGTTGCGGGCGTCGGCATGCTGGTCGCGGTCAGCTGTCAGGTGCTCTCAAAATCGGGAAAGGACGAGCAAGCCCTGCTTCTTACCCTCACAGGCATGGTTCTTGTTCTCATCATGCTTGTCGGTCAGATCGGAGAGCTGATCACGGCGGTGCGGACGGTGTTCGGGCTGTGAGCCTGCTTACAACGCTGGGGGTGGGCGTGCTCACCGCCGTGTCGGCGCTTTTGCTTCGAGAGCTAAAAAGTCCGATCGCCCCCCTCTTCACCCTCTCGGGCGGACTTATTTTGCTCCTTTCCCTTCTTCCGCGCCTGTCCCCTATCATCGCATGGGCGGAAACACTTGCAGGCAGTCTGCCTGCCGTGGTCGGGGAAACGGTGGGAAAGGTGCTTGCCGCAGGGCTGCTCACCGCCATCGGGGCAGAAACCTGCGCGGAGCTCGGCGCGCCTACGCTCGGCACAAGGCTTGCTCTTGCAGGCAAGCTTGAGATCATGCTGCTCTCCCTTCCGCTTCTCAAGGAGCTCTTTGTGCGCGTGGAGGCGCTCCTTTCATGAAACGGGCGGTGCTTGTTCTTTTCACGGTCGCTTTGCTTCTTCTCCTTCCTCTTACGGTCAAGGCAGAGCAAACGCCCGCCGAGCGTTTAGAGGAAACGACCAAAACGGGGCTCTCTTCTCTTCTCCCCGATGCGGCAAAACCCATTCTGCCCGACCCCACCGACACCCAAGCGCTTGACCGCGCGCTCGGCTTCAAAAGCATTTTCGCGCTTTTCAGCGAAACGGTAAGAAATGAGGGCGACTCGCTTTCGGGCAGAATGCTCGCCTTGCTTGCCGTCACGCTGCTCTTCGGCGCCCTCTCGCTTTTCACGGGAAATTCAGCCGTATCGGTCTTTATGCAGGGAGCCGCCGCCCTCGCCTTTTTCTCCCTGCTCTACGACAGCTGTGAGCGCATTCTCGGCTTTTTCTCCGATCTTACGGGGCTTGTGTCGGGGCTCTCCCCCTTGCTTGCCGCGCTGTTTGCCGCAGCTGGCGGCACGGCGACCGCCACGGTGGCGAGCGGCGGATTTGCCTCCTTTCTTTCGGTTTTGACCCTCTTTTCCACCACCCTGCTCCCGCCGATCTTGCGCGTCCTCTTTGCCCTCGCTTTGCTCTCCGCTCTCGGCAACCACACCCTTATCCGCGAGCTTTCAAGGCGCATTTCGGGGTATGCGGTGCTCTTCTTTTCGGTCATATCCATGCTTCTTCTCGCCTCCCTTGCCTTTCAAAGCGCACTCGCCTCCTCTGCCGACTCGGTCGCCCTGCGTACCGTCAAATACACCGCATCCTCTGCCATTCCCCTCGTCGGTGGGACGCTTTCGGGCGCACTCGGTGCCCTCTCGGCATCGGTTTCCTTATTAAAATCCACCCTCGGCGGCACCGCCGTCATCGCCCTTTTGGCACTCCTGCTTCCGCCGCTCGTCGAGGTGTTTCTTTTGCGCTTTGCCCTCTCCCTCTCGGAAAGCATCGCCACCCTTACAGAAGCGTCCGCCCTGAAGGAGATCGTCGCGCGCTTCAAGGGGATCATGGACCTTTCCCTCGCCGCGCTCGTGACCGTTTCTCTTCTGTTTTTACTGATGCTGGGTGTCCTCGTCGGGCTCTCGCCGCTTGGAGGATAAGGGATGGAATTTTTAAAAACACTTTGCACCGTCGCGGCGCTTTTATCGCTCGCCCTGCTTTTTGTTCCCGAAAAGCAGGAGATCCGTCGTGCCGCCTATACCGCCTTTTCCCTTCTCCTTTTGCTGTTTCTCATCCCCAAGGACGGCTCCTTCGAGCTTCCGGATCTAATCTCCTTCGAGGATGCGGGCGATCTTCCCACCGAGGATATTTACGGCGAAACGCTGAAGGACGCTGTTGCGGCAGGCATCAAAAGCGATCTCTCTTCTCACTTTTCCTTGGTGAGCGACGGCGTCCTGATCGACACAGACCTCGCCCCGAGTGAGGAGGGCTTTGAGGGGACGTATCTCTCCGTCACCCTTTCAAGGGAAAACTTCTTCGCCGACGTGACAAGCCTGCTTCGCTATTTAAAAAACACCTATCCCGTAGATTGTGAGGTGCATTTTCTTGGATCTTAAACGAATCTTGTCGGTAGTCGCAAAAAACCGACTGCTCTTTTTCCTCGGCGTCGCAGGGCTGGTGCTGCTCCTTTTTACGGGCATCACCCCCGAGGAAAAGACCGCCGTCAACCCCCTCGAAGCGGCAGAGAGCTACCGCCTTTCCTTAGAAAAGGATATCGCCGCGGCATGCGAGAGCGTCAAGGGAGTGGGGAGCGTGCGGGTGCTTTTGTCGCTCGCTACCACCGAGATCGCCGTCTATGAGAAAAACCAAAGCGGCGACAGCCAAACGCTCGCCCTTTCGGGGGGTGACGGCATGCTCCTTTGCTATCGCATGCCCGAGATCGCAGGCGTTTCCGTCGTCTGTACGGGCGGCGGAAGCCCGACGGTGAAGCAGGAGCTGACCTCTCTTCTATGCAAGTCGCTTGACATTCCCTCCACCGCCGTACATATTGCCCCTCTCAAATAGAAAATCAGTTCTATAAAAAGAAACCCACGCATAAAATGAAGTGTCAAACAAAGAACGGAGGAAAATCCTATGGCAAAAATCAAATTTAAGGGAGAAGACGGCATCTTCTCCAAGATCGGCAAACGGAATCTTTTGATTCTCTGCGCAGTCCTGTTGATCGGCGGCGCCGTGGTGCTCAATTATTTTCTCTTTAGCGGTCAAGACAAGGTCGATTACGACGGCTCGGGTATGACCGATGCAGAGCCCGATGGCGAAAGCACCCCCACGACGGACACCTATTTCTCTGCCGCACTGCTCTCGCGCGACCAGGCAAGGGACGAAGCCCTCGCCGTATTGCAGACGGTGCTTGACAGTGAAGACGCCTTGGAAGAAACCAAAACGCAGGCACTCACCGACATCTCTCGCATCGCGCTTGAGATCGAGAAGGAAGCCAACATCGAATCACTCATCCGCGCACGCGGATTTGAGGATTGCATCGCCGTCCTCTCGGGCGAAAACGCCAGCATCATCGTCAAGTCCGAAACCGAGCTTCTGCAAAACCACGTGGCACAGATCAGCGAGATCGTCTACGAGCAAGCAGGTGTGCTTCCCGCAAACGTCAAGATTATTTGTAAATAAGTCTTTACATTATGAAGGAGAGGACGGAGTATTTCCGTCCTCCTTTTTTTAAAAATATCTTTATATTTATTGACATTCTGCCTGCTTTGTGCTACAATGGCTCTATGAAATGTGTAATAAGGAGACTTTGCTATGGAAAAGTTAAAGGTCGGCATTATCGGTGCAACCGGTATGGTCGGTCAGCGTTTCATCACGCTGCTTGAAAATCACCCCTATTTTGAGATCGCCGCACTCATCGCCTCCCCCCGTTCGGCGGGTAAGAGCTATACCGAGGCAGTCGGAGAGCGTTGGAAGCTTGCTGCTCCCATGCCCGAGTGCGTAAAAAATATGACCGTCATCTCCTCGGAGGAGATCGACCGCGTGGCGTCGCTCGTGGACTTCGTTTTCTGCGCTGTCGATATGAAGAAGCCCGACATCCTCGCCCTTGAGGAGGCATACGCCAAGGCAGAGGTTCCCGTCGTTTCCAACAACTCGGCAAACCGCTGGACGCCCGACGTTCCCATGGTCATTCCCGAGATCAACGACGCACATCTTGCTGTGATCGATGCGCAGAGAGCGCGTCTTGGCACGAAGCGCGGCTTTATCGCCGTCAAGCCCAACTGCTCCATCCAGAGCTACGTTCCCGCCCTCACGCCCCTTTTGAAGTTCAAGCCCAAGGTCGTCGTCGCCACCACCTATCAGGCGATCAGCGGCGCAGGCAAGACCTTCCGCGAATGGCCTGAGATGATCGACAACGTCATTCCCTTCATCGGCGGTGAGGAGGAAAAGAGCGAGAAGGAGCCCCTCCGCGTTTGGGGTGAGGTCAAGGATGGCGTGATCGTTCCCGCCGCTTCCCCCATCATCACCTCGCAGTGCATCCGCGTTCCCGTCACCGACGGTCATACTGCCGCTGTGTTCGTAAGCTTTGAAGAAAAGCCCACCAAGGAAGAGATCCTTGAGGCTTGGAAGAGCTTTAAGGGCAAGCCCCAGACTCTGGGCCTTCCCTCCGCACCCGAGCAGTTCATCACCTACTTTGAGGAAGATAACCGTCCCCAAGCGAAGCTTGACCGCGATCTTTACGGCGGTATGGGCGTATCGGTCGGAAGATTGCGCGAGGATACCGTATACGACTATAAGTTTGTCGGTCTTTCGCACAACACCCTGCGCGGTGCCGCAGGCGGTGCGGTGCTGATCGCAGAGCTCCTCTACAGAGAAGGCTACATCACCAAGAAATAATTTCGGTATGGAAGCGGCTGCCGCCGCTTCCATATTTTTTGCATTGCGCGAAAAGTGTCGACATGGTATAATATCTCCGTTGAGAAAAACGCACCCCGTTTCTCTCAAATTCATCAAAGGAGGTATTTATGCCAAAAATCCAAAAAAGGCGAAGACGGCTGCTTTGTGTCACCGCCTGCGCCCTTCTCTTCTGTTTTCTGTCACTCCCTGCAGGGGCAGCACAGATCTCCCGCTATCCCGATAAGATCGGCGATATCACCGTCACCCGCTACGCCGCCGTTCCCATATACACGGATACGGGCGAGCGTCTTCCCGTGGACGGTCGGCTGATCCAATCGACCACCTATCTGCCCTTACGGAGCTTCTTCGAGCGGTATGCGAAGGATGCTCGGCTTACATATTATGCCGATATCCGCACCGCAGAATTAAGAGGCGAGGGGCTCACCGTTTCGGCGCGTGACGGCTCGCATATCCTGTACGCCAACGGAAGATGCCTTTACGCAGATACCCCCATCCGCATTCTTTCGGACGGCACGATGTACGTCCCCATCCGCATGCTCGCCAAGGTCTTGTCGCTTGACGTCCTTTGGAGCGAAAAATACCGCTCCGTCACCCTCTCGGGCACACCCACGCCGCTTGTGAACGGGGCGACCTACTATAGCGAGGAGGATCTGTATTGGCTCTCCCGCATCATCTCCGCCGAAGCGAGAGGCGAGCCCTTTATCGGACAGGTTGCCGTCGGCAATGTGGTCTTGAACCGCAAAGCGCACAAGGCGTACCCAAATACCGTCAAGGGGGTCATCTTTGACAGACAGGGCGGCATCGTACAGTTTTCCCCCGTTGCGGACGGCTCTCTTTACCAAAAGCCCTACGCCACCTCCGTCACCGCGGCGAAGGTCGCCCTTGAGGGCTACACCGTTTCCGACCGCATTCTGTTCTTCTATGCGCCGTCGATGGTCACCTCGACCTGGATCGAGCGCAACCGTCCTTATGCCTTTACCATCGCAGGACACAAATTTTTCTATTAAAAACGATCGACCGACGCCGTTTGGCGTCGGTCATTTTATATATTGACTTTCTTTACAAAAAGTGGTATAATATCCGTTGGGGACATCCCTCTATTCCAAACCGAAAGGAAAAAATATCATGATATACAAATTAAAGGTCGCAGGCGTTGAAAGAGATCTTACCCTTTGCCCCATCAGCGAGAGGCTGATGATCGCGGGCTTTGTCATGCTTGGCGATACCGAGCTGACCGAGGCATGCGCCGAGGCGCTTTGCCCCATGCTTCCCGCACACGACGTGCTCATCACGGCGGAGGCGAAGGGCATTCCGCTCATCTGCGCCATGGCAAGACGCCTCGGTGAAGACCGCTACATCGTCGCACGCAAAAAGCCCAAGCTGTATATGAAGGAGCTTCTCAAGTGTGAGGTTTCCTCCATCACCACCGAGGGCAGTCAATGCCTCTACCTCGACGGTAGCGATGCTGAACTGATGCGCGGTAAGCGCGTCGTCATCGTGGACGACGTCATTTCGACGGGTCAGTCGCTCCACGCGCTGGAGGAGCTTGTCAAGATGGCAGGCGGTCAGATCGTCGCAAAGGTCGCCGTGCTTGCTGAGGGAAAAGCCATCGAGCGTGACGATATCCGTTATCTCGCTCCCCTTCCTCTCTTTGACAGCGAAGGAAATCCGCTCTAAAAATTTTCATTAGGGGCTTGACAAACGGCAAAGAGGGTGTTATAATACCCTCGGTACCAAGCAAAGAAGCCACAACCGAATAAAGTCAGGGGTGTCCGCGAAAGCGGGCTGAGACGGAATACCGAACCCTTTAACCTGATACGGATCATGCCGGCGTAGGGAGACGAGTTATATCGAAAACCACACGACTTTTTTCCGTGTGGTTTTCTTTGTTTTGCGGTGGGGACGCCCCCGCACCAAAAAAACGATATGACAAAAGGAGACTTCTTATGAGAACCAAGACACCCAACCTTGCGCGTACCGCCATTCTCGTGGCGCTCGCCGTCGCCCTTTCCTTTGCAAAGCTTTGGAAGATGCCGCTCGGCGGCTCCGTCACCCTCGGCTCTATGCTTCCCATCATGCTCATCTCGCTTGCCCTCGGCATCAAGTGGGGACTTGCGGGAAGCACCGTTTTTGCCCTGTTTCAGCTCGTGCAGGCACTCATTGAGGGAAATGTGTTCCCCTATTGCGAAACAGGCGCGACGCTGGTTATTTGCGTGCTTTTCGACTATGTTTGCCCCTTTATCGCCATCGGTCTTGCAGGACTGTTCCGCAAGCTGCGTGTAGGACGCTTCCGCCACTTTGGTGCCTACCTTGGCATCGTCCTCGTGTGCGTCTTCCGCTTTGCCTGCCACTATATCACAGGTGTCGCCATTTGGGGACAGTGGGCACCCGACGGCATGGGAAAATACCTCTACTCCCTTCTGTACAACGGCGGATACATGCTCCCCGAGCTTGGCATCTCTCTCGTTTTGGCGGCACTTCTGCTCGAAAGCCCTGAGATCCGCAAGCTGATCAACCTCGAGGTGGACCGCGATCTTTTGGCGTAAACCTCTTGCATTTTTAAAAAAGATATGCTACAATAGGAACGCAACAAGGCTGCGCGATCGCGCTATATTATGCCGAAAGGTCGTATAGCGAGGAAAGTCCGGGCTTCACAGGACAGGATAACGGATAACGTCCGCCGAGGGTGACCTCAGGAACAGTGCAACAGAAATAAACCGCCGCGCAAGCGGTAAGGATGGAAAGGCGAGGTAAGAGCTCACCATCCCCTTGGTAACAAGGGGAGTCATGTAAACTCTATCCGAAGCAACGCCGTAGGGGCGGGCGCAAGCCCGGCGGTTGTCCGCCGTACTCCCCCTTGGGCGGCAACGCGCAAGCGTAAGCCATGCGGTAACGCAGGGCGAAGATAGATGATCGCGGCCCGCAAGGGCACAGAACCCGGCTTATATGCCTTTGTTGCTGCCCCGCAATCCTGCGGGGCAATTTTATTTGCGAAAGCAAATAAAATATCACTCGGCGCACAGCGGCAATATCACGCTTTGCGAAGCGAAGCATATCACAAATTTCATGCGCACGGCGCATTTCATCCAACCAAAAACGCCACGGTTTAGCGTGTTCTCCGTTAAGGATAACACGCTAAACCGTGGCGTTTTTCTAATACTTATTTACAAACAAGGGCTTCCGCGCGCTTCTTTTCGCGTGCCGCGATAAACTCTGCCGCCAGGCGCGGAATGGCAAAACGGAGTGCCTTCGGCACGACGGACAGCGAGAATTTCTTTGCGGGATGCAGCTCTCCGTCGAGGGCGTAGCCGAAATCCTCGTCGGGCGACTCCACCTCGATGCGCTTGACACGCTTATAGATCACGTAGGGCGCAAGAGCAGGGGCGTCCAGATGCTCTCCTCGCTTATAGTAGCCGATCAGCTTGAGAAATCTGGGCACAGACAGCGGCTTAACGTAGCAAAGCTCGAGAAGCCCGTCCTCGTTGCTCGAGCGCGGCGCGCACATATAAGAGCCGCCGATGTATGTACCGTTGGCAAGGGTGCAGAGCAAAAAGCCGTCGTCCTCGGTCAAGGCTTCCCCGTCGGCATACACACGCACGCGGTTTTTCATCGCGGTGAACAGCGACTTCACAATGCCCGCATAATAAGCCTTCTTACCACCGAGCAGGGGATAACGGCGTACCTTTTCCA
Source organism: Oscillospiraceae bacterium (assembly GCA_015063765.1). Classification (GTDB taxonomy): domain Bacteria; phylum Bacillota; class Clostridia; order Oscillospirales; family CAG-272; genus UBA1740. The sequence continues at coordinate 44,290 of SVTN01000002.1, forward strand.
TCGTTTCGCAAACGGCGTAATCAAAGCCGAAATTGGCGGCGTTGATGGAATACTCCGTGCCGTCGGTCAAAAGGTCGATCTCTCGCTCCTCGCCCTCAAAAAGCGCGCTGAGGGAAAGAAAATTGGCGGCACCGCCGTAGTATTTCACAAAATCGTTTCCGCTGCCACAGGGATAACAGGTCACCGAAGCGTGGGGAAAGCCCACCGCACCGTTTGCAACCTCCTTCAGCGTACCGTCGCCGCCGCAGGCATAAAAACGGATGGGGGTGTCGGGCAGGCTCTCTAACGTCCGCTTGACAAACGCGGTGGCGTCGCCCTTCCCCTTCGTTTCATAGACCTCGACGTCGTACGAAGCGCGAAGCGGCTCTACCTCCTCTAGAATCCGAGGGAGGGAGTTCGTTTTTCCCGCCGCAGGGTTTATGACTAAGACGTGCTTCATATACACACTCCTAAGAATTTCTACCTAAATATTATACATGAAATCGAGCGTAAAATCAACCCCGAACGCAAAATTCGCCGAAGATATCCCGTGAAAAGCGAATTTTTCACTGCTTTTGGGGCAAAAATCACACAATCTACCAAAACGCCCCTTGATTTCTTCACCGAAGCATGGTAGAATAATAGCATAGAAAATTTTGGAGGCAGTATGCTTTATCTCTTGTTTTGGTTGGAAGCGGCTCTCGTCACAGGGCTTCTCTACCGTTTCATCCCTGCCCTGCACCCCGCCTGGATCCTCCCCATCCTCATCGGGGCTTTTTTGACGTTCTGCCTGCTCTTTGTCCTTTACTTGATGGTAACCTCGGCAATGTTCTCGAAAAAGCCGCCTGAAAAGCCGAATCGCTTCGCGCTTCTTACGGTGCGTTTGGCGCTCCCCTGGTTTACCTCTCTGCTCGGCATTCGTCTTCGCGTGAAGGGAAAAGAAAAGCTCCCTGCGACCCACGCCGTCTACGTTGCCAATCATCGCTCCGCCTTTGACCCCGTGTTCGTGATGAACGCCTTTGGAAAGAGAAAGACCGCCTTTGTTTCCAAGCAGTCGGTCGCCAAATATCCCTTTATCGGTCCCTACATGAACGCCTGCGGCTACGTATTCATCGACCGCGATTCTCCCATGCAATCCATGCGCGCCCTTCACCGCGCCGCAAAATACGTCAAGGAAAGCCGTATCAACTACGGCATCTTCCCCGAAGGAACGCGCTCGAAGGACGGCAGGCTCTTACCCTTCAAGTCGGGTGCCTTCGTGCTTGCCAAAAAAGCCGACGTTCCCATCGCCGTCATGAAGATCGAGGGGTCTGAAAACGCCCTCTCCTTCCGCTTTCCGCGCGTGACGGTCACCGTCCTTGACGTCATTCCCGTGGAGGAGGTCCGCGCCCTCACACCCGACGCGCTTTCCGAGCGTTCCCGCGCCGTGATGGAAGCGGCAATGCTCCCGCAATAACCAACAAAGAAAGGATGCCCCCATGCGCACACCCCGTCCCTACGGCTTCCGCTATCGCCTTGCGCGCTTCTTCGCAGGCAGAAACGGTGCCGACACTCTCTACCACGTCCTCTTTGTCCTCTCTTTGATCTTTGTCTTCTTAAGCGGCATTTTCTACACCCATCGCGTGCTCCGCGTTGTCTTTCCCCTTTTGTATTTCATCACCCTCGGCTATGCCCTCTTTCGCTTTTTCTCCCGCAACCTTGCCAAGCGTCAAAGGGAAAACGCCGCCTTTCGCCGTTTCTTCGGCAAGCTCTTTATGCCGATGCGCCGCGCATTTCTCAAGGTGCGCCACAGGAAAA
>SVTN01000096.1 GCA_015063765.1 Oscillospiraceae bacterium
GATGTCCATGATTTTACCCCCGTCCAGCACCCTGCAGACGACCCCAATTCGAGCATCATTACGACCCATTTCCCCTTCGAATTTTTGCATGATACCATCTTGAAGCTTGACGAGCTTGGACACGATATGCCGACCAAGTATAAAATGCTTGAACGGTATACCAATACAAGCGTACTCGACGTCAAGATGAATGATGCCTCTATCTATGAGCTCTTTGCTTCCACCCGTCCTCTTGGCGTTTCGTCTGAGGAGCTGGGTTGTCCTGTCGGCACCTACGGTCTTCCCGAAATGGGTACGCGCTTCATTCAGCAGGTTCTTGTGGATGCAAAGCCAAAGAACTTTGCCGACCTTATGCAGATCTCGGGACTTACCCACGGTACAAACGTGTGGCTTGGAAACGCACAGGATCTGATCAAAGAAGGAATTTGTGACATTTCTCAGGTCGTGGGTACGCGTGACGGCATCATGCTCTATCTGATCCGTCACGAGCTTGACAACGGTACGGCGTTTAAGATCATGGAGGACGTCCGAAAGGGAAAAGGTCTTAAGCCCGAATACGAGGAAGCGATGCTCGCCCACGGCGTGCCCGAGTGGTACATTGCCTCCTGTAAAAAGATCAAATACATGTTCCCGAAGGCGCATGCGGCTGCCTACGTTATGTCCGCGATCCGTCTTGGATGGTACAAGATCTATTATCCGATGGAGTTTTATGCGGCGTTCCTTTCCGTTGCTCCCGGCGGATTTGATGCACAGATCGTCATGGGCGGTATCCCAAAGATCGATGCAACTCTAAAGGAAATCGAAGAAAAGGGAAATGAGGCAACGCAAAAAGAAGCAGAGCAAGTAACCACTCTGCTTCTCGTCAAGGAAAGCCTTTTGCGCGGTGTTCGCTATCTTCCCGTTGATCTTTATAAATCCGATGCTAAGTATTTTCTTCCCGAGGAAGGGAAGATCCGCATGCCCTTCAATTCGATTGGCGGACTTGGCGATACAGCGGCACAAAAGATCGTTCAGATCCGCGAGGAGGGCGAGATCTTCTCCGTTGAGGAGCTTCGCACGCGCGGCGGTCTTTCGAAGTCTATTATTGAGCTGCTTCGCTCCTGCGGTGCGCTTGACGGGCTGTCCGAAACCAACCAGCTCTCCTTCTTTTAAAACAATAAGAGAAGCAGCAAAATGATCGGCAGCTCTCCGTTTTCCTCGTTTCCAAAAAGGAGAATCGCTAAGAGCACCAGCAAGGTATCGGTGGAAAACAAGCCGTCTGCCTTGAAATAAGATTGTTTTTTTGACTTTGCTTCTTGTAAGGGCAGCGGTGTCGTTTCGCTTTTGCATGCTTGACAGGTGTCTTTGGCTTCGTCTTGCTCTTCGATCACAAAAGCATTTCCTGCATAGTTTTCGGGAATGTGGATTGGCTTTGTTTCGCGTGGAGCTTCGCTGTCTGTTGCCCCTCTGTGCTTTCCTATGTACATGGCGGCTCCTTTCCCCTCGGTAAGAGCGATATGGCGTCAAGCACTATGAGCAGCGTTTCAAGCACTTGACAACGCTCCTTGGATAAAAAGGGCTTTAACGCGAGGAGTAGCCGACGGCGATCCTCGTCCCTTCTGCTTTTTTGTCCTTTGGGGGGTGGAAGAGCAGGCAAAAGCTCACCATCTCCCCGTGTATGAGGTTCTTCCTCGTGTCGCTCTTGCTTTGAAGATCCGCCTAAAAGAGATGCAAGCATCGACATTGCTTGGGGATTTTCCGTAACACGGGCAAGAATGCCCGAAAGATCGGGAATGCCTCCTCCCTCACTCACGGCTGATCACCTTGCCCGTTTTTTTGAAGAATGCGCATTGCATCCTCGTATCCGAGTGCGCCGCTTCGCAATAATGCGCGGAGCTTTTCCATGTCACTGTGGGGAGGCGGCGTCGAGGGAAGCGTAATGTTATTCATTACTGCAACCCGTCGGATGGTCTCCCAAAGGCGCCCGTCGTCTTCGGAAAGCAATCTTTCAAGTACTTCAGGTCGAATTTCCATAAAAACCCCCTATGGTTGATCTGATTTGTTTTCAGTATATGAAAAAAGAAGGGAATGGTGCTTTGTATGGAAATCTTGATCTTTTCCGATTCGCACGGGAACGCGTCCCGCATGCGGAAGGTCATAGCGGAGCACCCAAACGCAAAACACATTCTTTTTTGCGGTGATGGCTTGAAGGATATCGCTTCTCTTGAGGCAGAGTTCCCCAAACGCATATTTTTGTCGGTAAAGGGAAACTGTGACGGATGGTTTTCTACGCTTGAAGAACCCGACGAGCGCGTTTTCCCTCTTGGCGGTCTTCGTTTTTTGATGACGCACGGCCATACGTACGGTGTTAAGGGAAGCTACGGCGTAGCCGCGGCACAAGCCGCAAAGTTAGAAGCCGATATTCTCCTCTTCGGTCACACGCATATTCCTTTTGATGGGTATTTAGCGGTAGGTGATCAACGTATTCACATGTTTAATCCAGGGAGCATCGGCGCGCGCGACGGCGACGCATCCTACGGTGTTTTAACGATACAGGAAAACGGATATCTGTTTTCCCACGGATATTTTAAAGATAGGAAAGGTAAGCTAACATGATAGGACCACGCTTTGGACCGCCGCCCTTCAAGGAACAAAAGAAGCCTGCACGCCCGAAAAATATAAAAGAATTTTTCGGCATGATAGGTGCCTTTTTCAGTCGCTTGTTCTATATTGTTCGTCTTGTATGGGAAACAAATCCTTGGATATTGATCCTTTTGGCGTTTTTCTGTGTGGCGGACGGACTTTTGCCCGTTCTCGGCGCATACATTTCCAAGGACCTCTTGAATGCGGTATCGGGTGTTCTTTACGATGAAGAGGCAATGTCGACCATCTCGTCGGGCAACGTCACCTTCGGGACTCTTTTAGAGGGCTTTTTGGGGACGGTTGTCTTTTTGCTGATCTTTTACTTTGTGTATCAGTTCTTGCATAAGCTCCTCACCCGTCTTTCAAGCACCGTCAAGCAGTTGGCAGGTGATCTTGTTTGCAATCACATTAAGCTAAAGATCATTGAAAAGGCAAAGACGGTGGATCTCGCCAGCTTTGACCGCCCTGAATTCTACGAGAAGCTTGAAAACGCCAACCGCGAGGCGGGAATGCGTCCTATCGGTATTTTAAATGCCACCTTCAGTATTTTTAGCGCCTTGCTCAGCATTGTCAGCTTTGCCGCTATTCTTGTTACCCTGCACCCCCTTGCCCCCATCGTGATCGCGATCATGGCACTCCCCGGCGCGATCTTAACGTATGTTTACCGAAACAAGCAATTCCGCTACGTTCGTCACCGCTCCAAGGAGCGCCGACAAATGGAGTATTTTTCCACCCTTGTTGTCAACAAGGATATGGTCAAAGAGGTTCGCATCATGGATCTTGCCGATACCTTTATCGGCAAATATAAGGCTGCATTCCGCAAATATTTTGCAGGCATGAAGCGCCTTGTCATCCGTGAGGGACTTTGGCAGATCTTTTTTACCCTGATCTCGCTTGCAGCACAGTTTGCACTCTTTACCTTTATCGTGTACCGTGTGATCGGAAGCGGCGGAGAGATTGGTGACTATTCGCTCTATACAGGGGCTCTTGCCTCTATCACGAGCGGTGTTGCCACGCTTGTAACGTCTACAGCCTCCGTTTATGAGGGAACTCTCTTCATTGATAACATGATGGTGTTTATGAAGGAAGAGGTCACTATTGTTCCCGTGACAAAGGAACCCCGCCTGCCTGCACGTCACGCACCCCACACCATTGAGTTTAAAAACGTTTCCTTCGCCTATCCGGGTACGACCCGAAAGGTCATTAAAAACGTTAATATGACCTTCCACGCAGGGGAAAACGTTGTTCTTGTCGGCTTGAACGGTGCAGGTAAAACCACCTTGATCAAGCTTTTGACTCGCCTTTATGACCCGACGGAGGGCGCCATTTATCTTGACGGTGTAGATCTCCGCGAATACGACGTCAGGGCGCTTTACGATATCTTCGGTATCATTTTCCAGGATTTTGGAAAATACGCCGTTTCCTTGAAGGAAAACATCGCTTACGGCGACGTGCATGCCGAGATGACGGAAGAACGCATCCGCGATGCCGCTAACAAGGGCAATGCGGCAGATTACATCGAAAAACTGCCCGAGCAGTACGAAACACCTCTCATGCGTTTCTTTGAAGAAAACGGTATGGAGCTTTCGATCGGTCAATGGCAAAAGCTTTCCATCGCAAGAGCCTTTTACAAGGATTCCGATATCCTGATCCTTGACGAGCCGACAGCGGCACTCGATCCGCTTGCCGAGCAGGAGGTCTTCAACAGGTTTTCCGATCTCGGTGAGAATAAGATCTCGGTTTTCGTTTCCCACAGACTGTCGAGCGCGACTCGCGCGGATAAGATCGTGGTTCTTGAAGACGGCGCGATCGCAGAGATCGGCACGCACGCAGAGCTTATGAAGATGGAAGGAAAATATCATCATCTCTTCTCAACACAGGCACAGCATTACGTTTCGTCGAACGGGGAAGAGATCAAAAAAGCATAACAAAACAAAAAATCCGCTGAATTTCAGCGGATTTTTTTAAGTTAAACGGCAGGCTTGCGGATAATAAGCTCCGCATCTCCCTTGCCGTTAATGAAATCGGCGGTAACGACGATCTTTTCAACGTCTGTGCGGGAGGGAATGTCGTACATAAGAGGAAGCATCTTTTCCTCTAAGATCGCACGCAGACCGCGTGCACCCGTTTCTCTCGCTAGTGCTAATTTCGCGATTGCGAGAAAGGCGTCATCCGAAAATTCAAGATCGACACCGTCGAGAGAGAAGAGCTTAACGTATTGCTTTGCAAGCGAGTTCTTCGGCTCACGAATGATGCGCATGAGAGCCTTTTCATCCAGATCCTCAAGCGAAACGATCATAGGAAGACGGCCGACGAGCTCGGGGATAAGCCCGTATTTGACAACGTCGTGCGGTGTGACGTTTTTATAAAGACTGTTTTTCTTCTTTTCTTCTTTGGTGTGGATCTCACCGCCGAAGCCGATCGTTTGATTGCCGCGGCGCTGCTCGATGATATCGGCGAGCCCGTCAAAAGCACCGCCGCAAATGAAGAGAATGTTCTCGGTGTTGATGCGCAAGAATTCCTGATTGGGATGCTTGCGTCCGCCCTGCGGAGGAACGTTGGCTACCGTTCCCTCAAGGATCTTTAACAGCGCCTGCTGTACACCCTCACCCGAAACATCGCGCGTGATGGAGCGGTTTTCGCCGCGACGGGAGATCTTGTCGATCTCGTCGATATAAATGATGCCGCGCTCCGCAAGCTCGATGTCGAAATCCGCCGCTTGGATCAAGCGCAGAAGGATGTTTTCAACGTCTTCACCCACATAGCCCGCTTCGGTCAAGGTGGTTGCGTCCGCAATGGCAAAGGGAACCTTCAACGCCTTGGCGAGCGTTTGCGCAAGGTAGGTCTTGCCGACACCCGTAGGACCAAGCAGAAGCACGTTGCTTTTTTGAATTTCAATGCCGTCGTTTGCCGTTTTATCGCCCTTTTCGGGAAGACGGGTGAGAATGCGCTTGTAGTGGTTGTAGACAGCCACAGAAAGCACACGCTTCGCGTCATCCTGTCCGATCACGTAATCGTCAAGGAGTGCCTTGATCTCGTGCGGACGGGGGAGCGTTTCAAGCGTCAAGCTCATACCCTTGCTCTTTGCACTTGCGGGCTCGTCTGCAGTATATTCGTCGATGATCTGCTGACAGGCGGCAACGCATTCGTCGCAAATACAGGTACCGTTTAAAGCAGGGATCAAAAAGGCGACCTGCGTTTCATCTCTTCCGCAAAAGGCACAAACGTGCAGCTTCTTATTTGAGTTATCCATGTTTTTCCTTTCCCTGATCAGGGTCTTTTTTCAATAACCTTGTCGATAAGACCGTATTCCAAAGCAGCTTCCGCAGTTAAGAAATTGTCGCGTTCGGTGTCGCGCTCGATCTCTGCAAGCGTTCTTCCGGTGCGTTCCGCAAGAATTTGATTGAGCTTCGCACGAGTGCGCAGGATATGGTCGGCGTGGATCTTGATGTCGCTTGCCTGACCGCGTGTGCCGCCGAGCGGCTGATGGATCATGATCTCGCTGTTGGGAAGTGCAAAGCGTTTACCCTTGGTTCCTGCGGCAAGGAGAAATGCACCCATGCTTGCCGCCATGCCGAGGCAGATGGTAGAAACGTCGCACTTAATAAAGTTCATGGTGTCAAAGATGGCAAAGCCTGCCGAAACAGAGCCGCCGGGGCTGTTGATATAGAAATTGATGTCCTTGTCGGGGTCCTGCGCTTCAAGATA
>SVTN01000097.1 GCA_015063765.1 Oscillospiraceae bacterium
ACGGTAATGCCCTTGGAGGTAAGCTCAACAAGATGCTCTTGGGCAAGTCGGTGCGCCGCTTCACGAATGGGGGTACGGCTGACGCCCATGTCGGCACAGAGCGCCATTTCGGTGAGCACCTGACCGCGCTCGTATTTTCCGCTTAAAACGTCTGCCTCAAGTCTTTCAAAAACCTGATCGGCAAGAGAAATATTCTTGTGTTCCATGTAGATTCTCCTTTATCAGAGTCTCTTCAGAGCCCCGTTTGAGAGCTCCTCAATCTTTTCTTCCAGCTCCATGTTGGAGAGGGTCGTCTGACGTCCGTCGGCGTACTCCTTGTCGATCCACTCCTTAAGAGCAATGACAAGAGACGACTTTTTGGTGACCTGCTCGGATGCGGCAAGACGGTAGTTTTCGTTGATCCAATAAGCAATACCCGCAAGGCCCGAGGTCTTACCGATCAAAACGGACGGCTTCTTGCCGAGGATCTTCTCGGTGTCGAAGATATTGTAGATCTCCTGATCCTTCAAAAGTCCGTCTGCATGAATGCCTGCGCGCGTTACGTTGAAGTTTCTGCCGACGAAGGGGGTCATAACGGGAATGTCGTAGCCCATCTCGTGGTGGAAATAGTCTGCGATCTCGGTGATCACGGTAGGATCCATGCCGTCGAGCGAGCCGCGAAGCGAAGCATATTCAAAGACCATTGCCTCAAGTGGAATGTTGCCCGTTCTCTCACCGATACCGAGGAGAGAGCAGTTGACGGCAGAGGCGCCGTACATCCAAGCGGTAGCCGCATTGGTGACAGCCTTGTAGAAGTCGTTGTGACCGTGCCACTCCAGCATTTCGCTCGGCACGTCGGAATAGTGCTGGAGTCCGTAAATAATGCCGGGAACGCTGCGGGGGAGAGCAACCTCGCTATAAGGAACGCCGTAGCCCATGGTGTCGCAAGCGCGAATCTTTACGGGAATGCCCGCATCCTCAGACATCTTCATCAGCTCGTTGACGAAGGGGACGACGAAGCCGTAGAAATCGGCACGGGTAATGTCCTCAAGATGGCAACGTGGCATAACGCCCGCCTCAAACGCCTCGGCAACCGTTGCCAGATAGTAATTCATGCACTCCGAGCGCGACATCTTCATTTTCTTGAAGATATGATAGTCGCTGCAGGAAACGAGAATACCCGTTTCTCTGATGCCGAGATCGCGCACAAGCTTAAAGTCTTCCTTGCTTGCGCGGATCCAGGTCGTGATCTCAGGGAAACGAAGTCCAAGGTCCTGGCATTTCGCAAGCGCTTCTCTATCCTTCTCGCTATAAACGAAAAACTCCGTCTGACGGATGATACCGTAAGGACCGCCGAGGCGGGACATCAGCTTGTAAAGGTCAACGATCTGCTTTACCGTATACGGCTCAACCGACTGCTGTCCGTCGCGGAAGGAGGTGTCGGTGATCCAAATATCCTTCGGCATCCCCATCGGCACGCGGCGATGGTTAAAGGCAATGCGAGGAACCTCGGTATAGGGATACACGTCACGATACAGATTGGGCTCCGCAACGTCCTGCAAGGAATATTTGTATGATTTCTGCTCAAGCAGATTGGATTTTGAAGAAATTTCAAGCATAATATCCTTCTCCTTTGTATTATTGTATACAATTATACTACGTTTTGTGAATTCTGTCAAGAGGGTATCCGCGTTTTTTGGAATATCTTTGCAAAAAAATCAAAAAAATTTCTCCCGCATATTGCTACGCGGGAGAAAAACACTTATTTTTGCTGTGCGATAAACGCCTTGTGGACTTCCACGGCCGAGCGAAGCTCACTAAGCTCGATCGAGAGCACATAATCGGTGTGGCGAAGCTTCCACTCAAGATGCTCTTTGTCACAGAGATAATGCATGGACGGTTCATATCCAAGCGCGGAATCTGCCTCCACGAGAGGAATGGTATCTTCCGCATTCTTACGCTCTTTTCTGAGAAGCGCCTCCATTTCATTGAGGATCTCCTCTTGACGGTTGATGTCGGGGGTGAATTGCAGCTCCACGTCAAGCAGGTGCATCTCCTTGGCGGCGATCGCCGTCTTGACCGAGTTGGTGATAAACTGTGCAAGACCTAAAAGACGGCTGAGCTTACCGTTCGGCGCGGGCGCTTGCTTTAAGGTCGCAATTCCCTTCTCCATCAACTCCTGCATCTTAGCGAAGGACTTAGCTTCCTCTCGGATACGGATGGCAAGGGGAGAAACGGTGGACATCCAATGCCCGTTGTTGTTAACGAGATATTTCGGATACCAAATACGGTTGCCGAACATGCTATCAGGGTCGGCGGGAATCTTTATGCTCTGCACAACGTTGAGGGGATGTGCAGGACCGACACGGAGTGCTCCGTATTGGTCGGAGTTGGTAGCGGTATAGAATTTGATGGCTTCGCTGAAATCTCTGAGCGCCGCATCCACCGTTTCCAGATTCTCTTCACCGTACTCTGCCTTCAAGATCTTTGCAAGGATCTCCTCGTAGGGCTCCTCGGGAAGCATGAAGGCGTGCTTCGAGAGCTTGGAAATGATGGAGGGATAAAGACCAAAGTGATGACATTCCATGATGCCCGTAAGACCGTATGCCTTTTGCGCCTTGCTCATAGCGGCATAACGCGCCATCCACTGATAAGGCATCGGCTCATAGGGCGCGACGCCGAAGTCCCAGGTTCTACCGCCCGTGTTGGTCATGGAATAAAGGCGGATACCGCGGCGCTTTGCCACCTCGGCTTCACTCGTAAAGTAGGCGCCGGGCCCTGCAAAGCCAAGCGAATAGTCGGAGCTTTTGATCAGCGAATTCCCGCAGGGGAGAAATTCAAACATTTCAAAGGTAACGTTCAGGGTGATGTCCGTGGGAAGCGACTCGAGCAGCTTTAAACGGTCCTCCTTCGAGCACCAGCCGAAGTTATACGTCCAAAGCACGATGTCGGCATCGGGCTTATACTTGCGAATGGAGCGCTTCAGGCAATTCACCCACTCGGGATAATCGTAGCAGGGATAAAAGCCGGGGTGTGTCTTACCCGTGGGGAGTCCGTCGGGATGGTTCCAAGGACCGGAATTCGGATCCTTGGAGGGGAAACCGATCGACTCACCGACAAGCGTCACGCCCTTGAGTCCGGGGAAACGGCGGAAAAGTTCTCCGTAGGTAGAGTCATAATATGCTTCCGCATCGGGGTCGTCGGGGTGCTTTTCGCTCTTGAGCTTGCTGTACGCATATACGTCGATGCCGTAGCGTGCGGCACGGCGGATAAGATCGTTGAAGTCCTCTTCTCCTCTTGCGGAAATACCGACGCCCTTGGTGAAGAGCAAAACGGCGTCTCTGCCCTCATGTGCGATGCGGGCAAGATATTCGTTGGGGAAATCGTCGATATCGTATGCCGAGTGCACCATTTGCGGCGTGTACATAGCGCGCTTTTCGATTTTCCCGTAAGAAAGCACGGGGGCGTGCTCGAAGTACATGAGATCTTCAATGTAATAAAGTGCCTGTCCCGCGCCTCGATCATCGTGCGCGGTGATGACAATACCGTCCTTATCCGTTTCGATACGGAAGCCCTTATAGGCGGCAAACTCGCCGAGATCGACGCCCACATCCTTTGCCAAGCGAACGGTGATGTCTCCCTTACCTTCGGTCACAACGGACGCCTTTACGCCCATCGAAACAGAAAGATAATCACAAAAATCCTCTGCCGCGACCGAGATCACCTCGGGAGCATCGGACGCAATCAAAATCTTCGCGTCATCAACAACGCAAAACTCATCTGCCTTAGGTTTTCTGTCGAAATTTCGAATATTTTTCTCGTGAACCGTTAGAAGTTCTTTTTGAAAATCGTAGTTTTTTTGTGCGTTTACCATTTGGAGCCCTCCCATTCGTTGTTCAAATATCTTATGTGCATATCAAGTCCCTCGCGCATTTCCTTCATTTCAATGTTTAGGACAAAATCGATCTGGCGAAGCTTCCATTCCAGGTGACGCTTATCGGTCAGATACAGCATTGAGGGCTCAAAGCCGAGAGCGGAATCCGCTTCCACAAGCGGAATGGTGTCGAGAACGTTCTCCTTTTCCGCAAGCTGAAGTGCTTTGACCTCGTCGAGGAGCGCGCCGTAACGAACGGGGTCGCTCTCCCCAAGGAGCTTGATACGCAAGGTATACATTTTCTTGGCGGCAATTCCCGTCTTAACGGTGTTGGTCAGGAAATGCCCAAGACCTGCAAGACGAACGAGCTTTTCGTTCGGATTTTCAATAGCTTCAAGCTTCGCTGTTCCCTTTTCCATAAAGGCAAGCATCTTTTCAAGTGCCTTGATCTCGAAGGGATGGCGGATCGCCTGGGGCGTCTGCTTTTTGAGGGTAAACTTGTGATGAATATCGAGATATTGCGCGATCCAGTTGGAGTGACCGTAGGATGCGCCCTCGTCAAAGGGGATGTGCAGGATCTGCAAGAGATGAAGCGGCTGTGTAGGACCAATGCGGAAGGCACCGTACTGATCTGCGTCGGTGGGGGTGTAATGGCGGAGCGCCTCGCTATAATCGAAGAGGGCTTCCCTTACCGTCTTTACGTTCTCCTCTCCGTACTCGGACGAAAGGATCATAGCAAGCACATCTTCGGCATCGGGTGTAGGGATCATAAAAAGATGCTTCGAAAGCTTGGAGATGATAGAAGGATAGAAGCCGTAGTGATGACATTCCATAATACCCGAGAGATTCAACTCATCGTGGGCATACTTCATCGCATCGTAGCGGCGGATCCAAGAGTCTGCCATCGGCTCGTAGGGCGCACAGCCGAAGTCCCACGTTCTGCCGCCCGAGTTTGTCATGGAATACATGCGGATGCCGCGCGCCTTTGCCGCCTCCGCCTCGGTACGGAAATAGAAGCCGGGGCCTTCAAAGGAAAGCGAGTAGTCGGCACTCCTGATGAGCACGCCCTCGCGCTCGAGGATCTCGCCCATTTCAAAGGTAGCAAGCAGCGTGATGCCCTCGGGGAGAGCATTGATCAGGGCAACACGATCGACTGTCGGTGCCTTTCCCCAGTTATAGGACCAGAAGACGATATCGGCATCGGGCTTATACTTGTAGATCACCTTCTGCAAAAGGCGAAGGTATTCTACGTAATCCATGCAGGGAAAAATGCTGGGGGTGTTGATACCCGTAGGAATACCGTCCACCATCAGCTTGCCGACTCCCTCGTGGTTGGAACGCGGCAGTCCTACCGACTCACCGACCAGCGTCACGCCCTTGAGCCCGGGACACTCGCGGAAGAGGGTGCCGTAGGTCTCCTCGTAAAACGCCTCTGCCCCCTCATCGTCAGGGTGCTTTTTGCTCTTCATTTTGCTGTACGCGTACACATCGATGCCCCAGCGCGCGGCACGGCGAATAAGGTCGTTAAAGTCCAGCGGAAAATCGTTTGCCTGATTTGCACCCTTGGTAAAAACAAGGATAGCATCTCTTCCCTCATGTGCAACACGGGCAAGATACTCGTCGGGGAACTCGTCCATGCCGTAGGCGGAATGCACCATTTGCGGGGTGTACATGGCACGTTTTTGGGTCGTGCCAAAGGCGACGACGGGAGCATGGGCAAAGGTCATCAGATCCTCGAGGTAGAAAAGGGCTTGCCCCGCACCTCTGTCATCGTGCGCGGTCACAGTGATGCCGTCCGCATTCGTTTCAATGCAGAACCCCTTGTAAGCGGCAAACTCACCAAGGTCAACCCCTGCGTCCTTTGCCAAGCGAATAGTGACATCTCCCTTCCCTTCGGTCACGACGGAGGCAGTGACGCCCATCGAAACGGAAAGATAGTCGCAAAAATCGGCGGCGGCAACGGCGATCACCTCGGGTGCATTCGCCTCGATGCGAATCTTTGCGCCGTCGGTAAAGAAAAACTCATCTGCCAGAGCTTTTCTGCTGTAATTTCTGACATTTTCTTCGTGAACGGTCAAGAGTTCTTTGCGGAAATCATAATTTTTCTCGATCTTCATAACGGTATCTCTCCTTATTTTAGATGAACGGCAACGGCTTCACGCAGCTCACGCAGCTCGGTATTCAGGACGAAATCGCTGTGGCGAAGCTTCCACTCTAAGTGCCACTTATCGGTCATATAATGCATGGAGGGCTCGTAGCCGAGCGAGGAATCGCGCTCCACGATCGGGATGGTATCCTCCGCCACCTTGCGATCCGCTTTGACCACTTCTTCGATCTCATCGGCGATGGCAAGGATCTCCTCAGGATCGCCCGAGGCACGCAAACGCGCATCGAGAATATACATTTTCTTTGC
>SVTN01000098.1 GCA_015063765.1 Oscillospiraceae bacterium
GGATGGTGGTTACGGTCGCAATGATGCTGGATGTGGCAACCATGAGAGAAATGTCGGCGGGAGATGCGGAAAACATGTTATAAATAAACACGTTAAAATACATGTTTTCCACGACCCACGCGATCTGTCCGATCAGTCCAAAGAGGACGAGTGCCGTATAAAAACGGCGGTTTTTACTTTTCGTCATACCTGCTCCTTTTTGCATAGCTGAAATACAATGCGTTCGCCAACGTCGGGGATTTCCGCAACACCGCAGCGTGCGAACCCAAGCCTTGCAAGCGCGTTTTGCATCACCCTGTTGTCTTTGTGGGTGTCAATTTTCAAATTATCGCAGACGGAAAGACAAAATTCGACACAGGCGCGTAGCACGCCCCTTGCCGTTCCCGCACTCGCAACGCGATGGATCGCGCCGTGGGGAAGGGTGTTTTGCCATATTACGGGGAGAGTGTCGTATATAAGATCTCCCTCGGGGAAAAAGGCGAATACCCCGTGGAGAATTTCTCCGTCCTCGATCACAAAGAGATGTCCTCCCGCAATGTCGGCTTGTAAAAGCGCAGATGCAGGATAACCGCCCGCCCATTGGGTCGGGTTTCCCGTTTGCTTCATAAATTCACGCGCGGTGGCGTAAATGGCGAGGATCCTGTCAAGATCCTTTTCAGTTGCTTGGCGTACAGTCACAAAACGCTCCTTCTTCCGCACTGTGCGAGCTATGATGTTTTCTTCATTATATCACATTATACCACACACATGTTTCCAATGTCAAGCATCGACGCTTGACAGAAGAGAAAAATGCGTGTATAATAAAGCAAGTACACAACCGAAAGGAGTCATTATGAGTAGCTTTGAAAACCTTCGCATCGTGGATAATTTTTATCAGACCTCTCTCTTTTTCCCGATGCCCACCGTCATTATCAGTACCCTTTGTGAGGATGGCTCGACAACGCTTGGTCCCTATTCTCTCGTGCAGCCCTACTATGTTGCGGGCAAGGATTATTATGCCATGCTCCTTTGTTGCCGCAATTCCTCCAATACCGCACAAAACATTCTGCGCAACGGCAAATGCGCTTTGAACTTTATCGACGATAAGCCCTCTACCTTTAAGGAGGCAGTCAAGCTCTCTTGGCCCGGCGATAAGCCCTCCGAAAAAATGCCGAAGTGCAAGTTCCGTTTGGAGAAAAGCCTTGTGGAGGAAGAAAACGCCGAGGACGTGCGCCCCATGGTATTAAGCGATGCGATCGAGGTCATCGAATGCACCTGGATGCGTGAATTGGACGGTGCGGATCGAGATCTCGCAGGGGAGCTGAACGGCTACGAGCCGCCCTATCACGATTTCAACGGTATCACGAGCAAATTCGGTGCGCATTTTATCCTGCGCGTCGACAAGATCCTCATGAAAAAGAAATATAGGGACGCCATCGTGAACGGTGTCAAAGCCAAGGATTTCCCCTCGCTTCCCGTGGATTACGGCTACCGCGACAGCAAGAATTTCTGGTTCCACCGCAAGAGAAAAATGCGCGCAGAGCTTTTGCAAATGCGCAAAGCATCCATCGAATCGGTACGCTATGCCGCCGACCGTGTCGACGATGTTGTGAAATTCACCGATGAAGCGCTCTCAACCGTTCTCGCCGTGCCGCGCGTCTTCCTGCCGCTTGTTTTAAAGGGCTGTGTCAGCTGGGCGAAGGAAAACGGCGTCACCCTGATTACGGCAGAGCATATGCAGATCATCAACGATAAGCGCGCCAAGGAAAAGGGCAAAAAGTAACAAAAAATTAAAACGCACCGCTTTTGCGGTGCGTTTTTTATGCTTTGAAAGAGTGTCAGAAGCGGAGCGTTTTTGGCGTATTTGCCAAAAGCGAAACGGTGCTTTGGGTTCCGTTTGCAGAGAGTGATACCGTCGTGTCCTTCTCGGCACAAAGAGTGCAACTGACCGTCTTACCGTTCTTCCATTCGGCGTCCACCGTTACACCGCCGCGTGCGCGGAGTCCGTAAAAGCGACCGCTTTGGTATTCGGGAAGAGAGGGGAGCGCGGGAAGAAGCGCGATCTCTCCTGCGTGGCTTTGAAGCAGCATCTCCGCAATCGCGGCGGTAGCCCCAAAGTTTCCGTCGATCTGGAAGGGGGGATGGGTGTCAAAAAGATTGTCAAGCGTCGAGTTTGCAAGAAGCTTGTTTATCACCTCTGCCGCGCCGTCGCCGTCCTCCAAGCGTGCAAAAAGGTTGATCAGCCAAGCGCAGGACCAGCCGGTGTGTCCGCCGCCGCTTGCAAGGCGCAACTCAATGCTTTTGCGAATGGCTTGCATCAGGTCGGGGGTGTGTCTTGTGATCTCCCAACCGGGATAGAGGGGGAATGCGTGGGAAATATGGCGATGTCCCGGCTCTGCTTCCTCGTATTCCTTTTGCCATTCGAGCAGCTGACCGCGCGTTCCGATCTTGTATTCGGGAAGCATTGCTCTCGCCGCCTTTGCCTCGGCAAGCATTTCGCTATTGACATGAAGCAGCTCTTCTGCCGCGATATATGCATCGAAAAGTCCGCGAAGAATGGCAATATCCATGGTGGGAGAAAGGCAAAGGAAGCACTTGATCCGCTCGCCGTTCTTCTGGGTAAAGTACCTGTTTTCGGGAGATGTTGAGGGACCTGTCGCGAGGTGTCCCTCACTGTCCTTAAAGGTGAAGTCAAGGAAGAAGCGGACGCATTCCGCCATGTACGGATATGCCGTGTTCTTCAAAAAATCAAGGTTGGGAGAGAAGAGATAATGCTCCCAAAGCGCATAGGAGAGCCATGCAGCCCCCATCTGCCAAAGTCCCCATACACCGTCGGCAGGGGCGGCAAAGCCGTAAATATCGCTCAGGTGATGAAGCACCGTGCCGCGGCAATGATAAAAGTCCTTCGCCGCACGCTGTCCGCCCGCAAGCAGATAGTTGTTCATATAATCGAAGAGCGGCTGTGCGCACTCGGCAAGGTTTGCCGTTTCCGCATGCCAATAGTTCATCTGCAGATTGATGTTGGTGTGGTAGTCGGAGCTCCAGATCGCCTCGACCTTGTCATTCCAAATGCCCTGCAAATTGGCGGGGAGAGAGCCTTCTCTCGAGGAGGAAACGAGCAGATATCGCCCGAAGCTGAAGTAGAGGTTCACAAGATGAGTGTCCGTTTTCCCTTCGCGTACGCGTGCCAAGCGCATGGGAATGGGAAGCGCGTCAAGCGACGGGTCGCCGTCATACAAAACAGCGGCACGCTTCATCAGAGAGGAAAAATCATCCTTGTGCTCTGCAAGAAGCTCGCCGTAGGGAAGAGAAGCAGGCTCTTTGGCTTCCGCATCCGTCGCCGCCGTGATACGGATCTCAAGATGCTTCGCCTGTTGCACGCAAAGCACGCCGTCCTCTACGGATAAAACGCCGTCCTCCGTTTGGAAGACGAGCTTGACGGAAAAGCTGTGCTGACCGCACGCCGTTTTGCCCGACACCGTCATTTCGTTCGCATGGGTGCTGACGGTAGCGTTTTCTCTTTGATAACGGGCGCGGACGGAAATGGGGGCATCTCCGTCGAAACGAAGAACGACCGTTCTTTGCGGATAGGAAGCAAAAAGCGTGCGACGGTATGTACGGTCGCCAATGCGATAGGATACGGTCGCAATACCGTGATAAAGGTCGAGATCACGGCGGTATTCCGTCACTTCGCCCTCTTCGTGTGCGATATCCAAATAAAGATCGCCCGCCGTTTCAAACGAACCGATACGGGTAAAGTAATCGGCAAGGGTTTCCTTGGCAAGCGCATCTCCGCATTCTCCACGCGCGAGCGCCGCGCGCAGGTCTTGAAACCGCTCGTAAAAGCCTTCGGCCTCGGGCGCTTTTTTACCTACAGCCCAAATTTTTTCCTCGTTGAGCTGAAGACGCTCCTGCGCGACACCGCCGAAGAGCATGGCACCCAGCGTGCCGCATCCGACGGGCGTTGCGTTCTCCCAGTTTATAGCCTGATTTTCGAGATGAAGAAAGAAATTTTCCATAGGAAAAACTCCTAGAAGACCGTTTTTTCTAAAGTATACCACACCCTTTGCGCCTTGTCAAGACGAAAAGCGACACGGGAAAGAAGCAAAAACCCTTTTTAGAGCAAAAAAATC
Source organism: Oscillospiraceae bacterium (assembly GCA_015063765.1). GTDB lineage: Bacteria > Bacillota > Clostridia > Oscillospirales > CAG-272 > UBA1740. Next base: position 4,113 of record SVTN01000098.1, read on the forward strand.
TTGTAAAAATCCCTTTAAAAGCAATAAAATGCTTGACATTTAAAAAGCAAGATGTTACAATAAAACTTGATGAAAACTGTAATTTCACAACGAAAGGAACAATGAAATGGCAACTCCAATCATTATGCCCCGTCAGGGACAAAGCGTTGAGTCTTGTATCATCACCTCTTGGAACAAAAAGGTGGGCGATACGGTAGAGAAGGGCGACATCCTTTTCTCCTATGAAACCGACAAATCCTCCTTTGACGAGCCCGCTCCCGAGAGCGGCGTTCTTCTCGCCGTTTTCCACGAGGAAGGCGACGACGTTCCCTGTCTTGAAAACGTTTGTGTGATCGGCGCTGCAGGCGAGGATGCTTCTGCATTTGCACCCGCAGGCGATGCCGCTCCCGCTCCTGCACAGGAGGCTGCTCCCGCTGTGGCTGAGGCTGCTCCTGCCGCCGCCCCCGCTCCCGAGGCTGCTCCCGTAGCAACCGCTGCTGTCAGCGGTGCCATCTCTCCCAGAGCTAAGGCACTTGCAGAGAAGACGGGTGCCGATCTTCTGAAGGCTACCCCCACAGGCCCGAATGGCAGAATCATCGAGCGCGACGTGCAGTCGCTTCTCGACCGTGGCCTTACCGTATCGGGTGCCGCTTCCGCATCCTACACCTCTGCTGTTGAGGGCACGGGTGCAAACGGAAAAGTCGTTCTTGCCGATCTTACCGCTCCTGCCGCGCCCGCGACTGCTGCTCCCGCAATTCCTGCGGCAGAGTACGAGGACATTAAGATGCCCAACATCCGCAAGATCATTGCTAAGCAGATGTGCGCATCCCTCACGGAAATGGCACAGCTCACCTATAACACCTCCTTTGATGCCACTAAGCTTCTCGCGTTCCGCAAGTCGCTCAAGGCAGGTGCTGAGAAGATGGGTCTTGCCAACATCACTCTTAACGATATCATTCTTTACGCGGTTTCCCGCGTCTTGAAGTACCCCAAGCACCGCGTGTTCAACGCACATTGTCTTGGCGACACCGTGCGCTACTTCAATAACGTCAACATCGGTATCGCCGTTGACACCGAAAGAGGACTTATGGTTCCCACCGTCTTCGGCGCAAACAATATGTCCCTCAACGACATCTCGAAGGAAGCCAAGAGCGTGATCACCGCCGCACAGAGCGGTAAGATCAGCCCCGACTATCTCACGGGCGCAACCTTCACCGTGTCCAACCTCGGCTCGCTCGGTATCGAGTCCTTTACGCCCATCATCAATCCTCCTCAGACCGCCATCCTCGGCATTGACTGCGTTTCGAAGCGCATCAAGGAGGTAGACGGTGAGGATGTTGTATACTCCGCTATGGGTCTTTCTCTCACCGCAGACCACCGTGTGATCGACGGCGCGGATGCCGCAAGATTCTTGCAGGATGTTGCTTTTGCGCTTGAGAACATCGACCTTTTGATGGCAAAGTAAGAAGGGAAGTGCAAAGATGTACGATCTGATTATTCTCGGTGGCGGTCCTGCAGGCTACAATGCCGCTGAAAGAGCCGGTCACGCAGGTCTTAAGACTCTCGTGATCGAGGAAAGAGCACTCGGCGGCGTTTGCCTCAACGAGGGCTGTATCCCCACGAAGACCCTTCTTTATTCCGCAAAGATCTATGACTATGCCAAGCACGGCGCAGATTACGGCGTGACCTTTGGCTCGGCTTCGATCGACCACGGCTTCGTTGTGAACCGTAAGAACGGCGTTGTCAAGCAGCTGGTTGCCGGTGTCGGTGCCAAGATGAAGAAGAGCGGCGTTGAGGTCGTCAAGGCATCCGCCGTCATCAAGGAAAGAAACGCCGAGGGCTTTGTCGTAACTGCCGAGGGCAAGGAGTATGTTGGTAAGCAGCTGTTGATCGCAACCGGCTCCTCCGCCGCACTCCCCCCCATCGACGGTCTGGCAGATTCCCTCAAAGAGGGCTTTGCTCTCACCAACCGTGAGGTTCTTGACCTTCCCGCCATCCCCAAGACCATCGTTGTCGTCGGCGGCGGCGTTATCGGCCTTGAAATGGCTTCCTACTTCAACTCCGTCGGCTCTAAGGTCTACGTAGTGGAGATGATGGATCACATCGCAGGTCCCGTGGACCGTGAGATCTCCGCACTC
>SVTN01000099.1 GCA_015063765.1 Oscillospiraceae bacterium
TCTGCATATATAGACAAAAGGCAAAACGAGTCGCCGCAAAAGCAAAAAAGCGCCCAAAAACAGGCGCTTTTTCCAAGGCTCTCTAATTTGCGTGTTAACAAAAAATTTACAAAAAGGGGCGGAAGTTGGAAGCCAGAACTCACTTAGAGGATTTCTTAACCGTTGTCAAGGATGCGATCAGCATTCTACGGATCGCTCCGCAATTGTTTTGAAAAGTTTTGTAGACTGCTTCTTCCATGTTTCCGCATTCAAAGAGCAGCGAAAGCCAATATTCCGTTTCGTAGCATTCCTTTTGTGCAATTTCAAGCTTCGAAATAAAATCTTTTGTTCCCTGTGCATACTGTGCCTCATAAGTATTTGCACCGATAGAGGTAGCACAACGAAGAAGCTGATTGACGAGAACGGTCTCTGCATGCCCCTCTTTCAATTTGCGGCAAAGAAAAACGATATTCTTAGCGAATTCCATCGTTTTATCTCTTAAAGCACTATTTGACATGCCCTTCTCCCCTGCTCTCATTTTATAAAAGGCGAAGTTATATTGTGCAAAGCACAGTGATATTGTCGCTCGCGCGACAGTGATATTCTGCCTACGGCAGAGTGATATTGCGCCGCAGACACGGTCTGCGGCGCAGTTGCATTGATCGATTAGAAATCGATCAATGCTTCATCCCACTCGGGAGCGGGCTTGTAGCCAAGGAGAACGGCGGTGGTGGCGGCGACGTTCGAGAGTCCAAACTTAGGGTCTGCCGCCTTCACAGTGTATGCGTCCTTTGTGAAATTATCATAGATAATGCAAGGAACGGGGTTGAGGGTATGGCTGGTCTTTGCCTTCATGGAGCCGTCCTTCGAGAGCTTGGGTGCACCCGTTTTCTTGTCGATCTCCGCCATTTCATCGGCATTGCCGTGGTCAGCGGTGATGATGGCGGCGCCCTCCAGCTCGTCGACCACCTTCAGAATGCGTGCAAGCTGAAGGTCAAGGGCTTCCATGCTGCACTCGGTGGCGAGGAAGTTACCGGTATGGCCGACCATGTCGCCGTTGGGGAAATTGACGCGCAGATAGCGGTATTTGCCGCTCTTCATGGCTTCGATAAGGGCGTCGGTGATCTCGGCGCACTTCATCCAGGGACGCTGCTCAAAGGGAACGACGTCGGAGGGGATCTCCACATAGGTTTCGAGGGTGTCGGAGAACTTGCCCGAGCGGTTGCCGTTCCAGAAATAGGTCACGTGACCGTATTTCTGCGTTTCGGAGATAGCATACTGCGCAATTCCCGTGTTGCAGAAATATTCGCCCGAGGTGCAGGTGATCTCGGGAGGAGAAACGAGATAGCGGGAGGGGATATGCGCATCGCCGTCATATTCGAGCATACCCGCATACTTGACAGCGGGAACGCGGACGCGGTCAAATTTATCGAAATCTGCCCCTGCTTCAAAGGTCTTGGAGATCTCGATGGAGCGGTCGCCACGGAAGTTGAAGAAGACAACGCTGTCGCCGTCCTCGACCGTGCCGACGGGCTTTCCGTCCTTGGCGATGACGAAGGGAGGGAGATCCTGGTCGATGACCTTCAGCTCCTCGCGGTAGGTGGTAACCGCCTCCTCTGCGGATGCGAACTGTCTTCCGTCGCCGAGGACGTGGGTGTGCCAGCCGCTTTCTACCATCTTCCAGTTGGCTTCATAGCGGTCCATGGTGATCTGCATTCTGCCGCCGCCCGATGCGATCATGATATCGTAGTCGGGAGAACGGAGGGTGTCAAGAAACGCCTCAAAGGGACGGATATATTCAAGGGCAGAGGTTTCGCCAACGTCACGGCCGTCAATGAGGATATGCACGCGGACACGGGAAACGCCGTCCTTCTTTGCTCTTTCGAGCATTGCCTTCAAGTGGTCGATGTGCGAGTGCACGTTGCCGTCCGAGAAAAGGCCGAGGAAGTGGAGAGTGCCCTTCCCCTTTACGGGATCGACGATCTCATGCCATGCGTTTGATTCGAACATTTTGCCGCTCTCAATGGAGTTAGAAACGAGCTTTGCACCTTGGGCGAAGACCTGACCTGCGCCGAGGGCATTATGACCGACCTCGGAGTTACCCATATCGTCGTCCGAGGGAAGACCGACTGCCGTGCCGTGGGCACGCAGGGGGAGCATGGGATACTCGGAGAGGAGCTTATCGAGAGTGGGGGTGTGTGCGGCACGGACTGCGTTTGCGCCCGTATCGGGAGCAAGTCCGACACCGTCCATCACGATGGTGAGAAGGGGACCCTTCACGCCGCCAAATGCGGGATTTTTTTCAAGCTTGTTCATGGGAATTGCCTTTCTATATACAGTTGTTTTTTAATCAGATATCGGCGTCCTTCGCGTAGCGATGGGCGTTTTCGGTGATAAAGCGTTTTCTGTCCTCAATGGCGTCGCCAAGCAGGGTTTCAAACATCTCTGCCGTCAGAGCGGCATCCGTCGGGCTGACCGCGATGAGGCGGCGCGATGCGGGACACATGGTGGTCTTCCACATCATGTCGGGCTCGTTTTCACCAAGACCCTTACTGCGCTGGAGGGTATATTTTACGTCGCCGAGCTGTGCTAAGATCTCTTCCTTTTCAGGCTCGTTGTACGCAAAGAAGGTTTCATCCTTGGTGGTAATCTCAAAGAGGGGGGATTCCGCGATATAGATCTTGCCGCGCTCAATGAGGGTGGGAAGGAGCCTGTAGAAGAGGGTAAGGATCAGCGTTCTGATCTGGAAGCCGTCCTCGTCCGCATCGGTACAGATGATGATCTTCGACCAGCCGAGGCGGTCAAAATCGAAGTTGCCAAGCTCGCTTTTGGTCTTGCCCGACACCTTTTCCCCCTTGGTGGAGGTGATCTCGACACCGCATCCGATGACGCGGAGCAGGTCGGTGATGATGGGGGACTCAAAGATGCGCGCATAGCTGCTCTTCAAGCAGTTGAGCGTTTTACCCCTGACGGGGATAATGGCTTGGAATTCGGCATCGCGCCCGAGCTTACAGGAGGTCATTGCCGAGTCACCCTCAACGATGTAAAGCTCTCTGACCGTTTTATCCTTGCTGCGGCAGGGAACGAATTTTTCAACGTTTCTGGCAAGGTCGGTATTGCCCTTGGAGAGGAGTGCCGCCGTGTCGATCTTGATCTCGGTCGCCTTTTCGCGGCTTCTTTTGGAAATTAAGACCTGCGTTGCGAAGGTGGTGGCGGCGGTGGGGTTTTCGGTAAAGTAGATCTCAAGCTGTGTTTTGAGATAATCGGTGAGCGCTCTTGCGATAAAGACGTTATTGATCGCCTTTTTGGTCTGGTTCTCGTAGGAGGTCTGCGTCGACGAGCTGTTGACGATGACGACGAGGTTCTCTGCCACGTCGGCAAATGTGATCTTATCCTCGTTTTTATTGTATTTGCCTTGGTTTTTCAAGAACTTATCGACAGCATACACAAAGGCGGTGCGCACCGCCTTGTCGGGGGCGCCGCCGTACTCAAGGTAGCTTGAGTTGTGGTAATACTCGGTGGTATTTGTGGTTTTGGAGCAGGCAAAGGCGATCTCCGCCTTGAGCTTATATTCGGGCTTGTCCTCACGGTCGCGTCCCTTGGTTTCCATGCTCCAAACGACGGGCTCTGTTAAGGAGTTTCCCTCGGTGATCTCGCCGATATACCCCGCAATACCGTTCTCGTAGAAGAATTCCGAGGTTTCACTTCCCTCTTCGCCCTCGTAGCTTAAAACGAAGCGAATACCGCCATTGACGACCGCCTGACGGCGGAGGGTGCTTTCAAAGAACTCCTTGGGGATGCGGATGTCGGTGAAGACCTCAAGGTCGGGCTTCCAGGTGATGACGGTGCCCGTTTTTTTCTTGTCGGTGCGCTCAATGTCGCGCACCGAAAGCTCGCTTGCCACCTCGCCCTTTTTAAAGTGGATCTCGGAGACCTGCTTGCCGTTGAAGGAGGACACGTGCATATATTCCGAGGAATACTGCGTGGCGCAGGCGCCGAGGCCGTTTAAGCCAAGGGAATACTCGTAGGCACCGCCCTCGTCGTTGTTGTCGTATTTACCGCCCGCATACAGCTCGCAGAAGATCAGCTCCCAATTGAAGCGGTTTTCGGTTTCATTGTAGCCGAGCGGCACGCCGCGTCCAAAGTCCTCGACTGAGATCTCGTGATTTTTACGCACGGTGACGAGGATGCGGTTGCCGTAGCCCTCGCGCGCCTCGTCGACCGAGTTTGCGAGGATCTCTAAAAAGGTGTGCTGACATCCCTCAAGTCCGTCCGAGCCGAAGATGACGGCGGGGCGTTTTCTGACACGGTCCGCCCCCTTGAGCATGCGTATGCTTTGCTCGTTATACTCTTCCTTTGCTTTGGTTTTTGCCATATTCTTCCGTCGCTTTCTTATTCGTCGTCTTGGGTGATGCTTTCGCCGATCTTCTTGAAGAAGGAGACCTCGTGCAGGGGGGCGTCATAGGTTTCGAGATATTGGATCATGGGCTCGATCTCGGTGAACACCTCGAAGAGCATCAATGACGTTTCATTCATGAACTCTCCTGCGACCGTATGGTCTAAGAGTGCCAAGAGAGGATCGTAATATCCGTCAACGTTCAAAATCGCGATGGCTTTGTTGTGTCTGCCGAGCTGCTTGAGGGTCAGGATCTCAAAGAACTCGTCGTACGTGCCAATACCGCCGGGGGCGATGATAAATGCGTCGCTTTTGTCCTCCAAGAGTTTCTTCCTCGCGCGCATATCGGGGGGAGAGATAAATTCGGTGCAATGCTCGTAGAGCACGCCGTCCACATTGAAGAAGGTGGGGGCGATGCCGAGGATGTACGCACCCTCGACCGAGTCTGCGCCGCGGGCAGATGCGCCCATAACGCCCGAATTACCGCCGCCAAACACAAGTCCGTGTCCCCTTTCGGCAAGACATTTGCCGATTGCAAATGCGGCATCGGTATATTTTTTATCGATGGCGCGGCTGGATGCGCCGTATACACAAATATTCATAAGCACCTCCGTGTGTGTTTATCTATTATATTATTATATCACCTTTTGTTCTCTTTTGCAATCCCCAAAAAAGGAAAATTTTTCAAAAAGCAATTGACTCGCCGTTCTTATGTTTTTAGCGAAGGGGCTAGGCAGATTTGGAACAGAATTTTTCGTTCTTCGCCCGAGAGGCGTATTTCCATACGTCGGAGGGCGAAAACGGAAAAAACAAACAAAAATTGATTCAGATGGAGAAAACCAAAGGTTTTCAACCTTAACTGAAAAAGCCGAAAGAAAAGGACGGAAGATGAACTTCCGTCCGATACCTATAATAAACTTTTTGTTTGCGCTTATGCCCAAATATGCCAGCCCATTCTTAGTTTTTGGGCACAATTTTATCTTTGCCGCCCATGTAGGGACGGAGTGCAACGGGGATGCTCACCGAGCCGTCCTCGCAGAGGTTGTTTTCGAGGAATGCGATCAGCATACGGGGGGGAGCGACTACGGTGTTGTTGAGGGTGTGGGCGAGGTAGTTGCCCTCTGCACCCTTCACGCGGATCTTAAGTCTTCTTGCCTGCGCGTCACCGAGGTTAGAGCAGGAGCCGACCTCAAAGTATTTCTGCTGACGGGGCGACCATGCCTCAACGTCGACAGACTTCACCTTCAGATCTGCAAGGTCACCCGAGCAGCACTCAAGCGTGCGGACGGGGATATCGAGCGAGCGGAAGAGATCCACGGTGTTCTGCCAAAGCTTATCAAACCACATGGGCGAATCCTCGGGCTTGCAAACCACGATCATTTCCTGCTTTTCAAACTGATGGATACGGTAAACGCCTCTCTCCTCAATGCCGTGCGCGCCCTTCTCCTTGCGGAAGCAGGGAGAGTAGCTGGTGAGGGTCTGAGGGAGGGACGCTTCGGGGACGATCTGATCGATAAACTTACCGATCATGGAATGCTCGGAGGTACCGATGAGGTAGAGATCCTCACCCTCGATCTTATACATCATGGCATCCATCTCGGCAAAGGACATAACGCCCGTCACCACGTCGGAGCGGATCATGAAGGGGGGGATGCAATAGGTAAAGCCACGGTCGATCATAAAGTCGCGCGCATAGGAGATCACGGCGGAGTGCAGGCGTGCGATATCGCCCAT
>SVTN01000100.1 GCA_015063765.1 Oscillospiraceae bacterium
ACCTGACGCTCTAACCAACTGAGCTACATCCACCATATGGCGTACCTTGAGGGACTCGAACCCCCGACCTACTGCTTAGAAGGCAGTTGCTCTATCCAGCTGAGCTAAAGGTACACATCGTAGGGCGATATTCCCGACAACGCCATATATTATAGCAGACCTTTTTTCGTTTGTCAAGGGCTTTTTATAAATTTTCAAAGAAAAACGCATTTGCCGTTTTGGACAAATGCGTTTTCAAAAATCATGGGTTATTCTTCTTTTTTCTCTTCGTTTTTCGGGGCTTCCTTTCGGGGCGATTTACCCGACGAGCGGCGCACAACGGCACGCACAAGGAAGAAAATACCGACGCCGATGGCGGCAATCAGAAGCAAAACGGGCGAAGAGCCCAAAAGGAAGATGGCGAAGCCGCGGAAAAACCTGCCGATGCCCGAGAGGCTGGCCTTGAAGCCGTCCCCAACCTCGGAGAAGAAGGAGCGGTCCGCACTTCTCGCGTTCTCCACCTCATTGACCGCAAGATGCACCGTGCTGTAGGTGACGAGCGTGTCATAGGTCTTCTTTTGGTCGCGGAGCGACGCAAGCTCCCCTCTCACCTTATAGAGCTGCTCGTTGATCTGCAGATATTCTTCGGTGTTTCCCGCCTTCAAAAGCAGGGCGGCAAGTGCCGCTTCTTCCGTTTCAAGAACGGCAATACGGCTTTCGGTATCGACATACGAAAGGGTAATGTCGTCCGCTTTCTCGGTATAACTCAAAACGGTGCCAAGCTCGCCGACCTTGCCTGTAAATGCTGTGAGCTTTTCGGCAGGGATGCGGATCTCAAAGGAGGCGTAGCGCGCTCTATTGCTTTCCACGCCGTTTCCGCTGTAATTGGAGGAAACGAAATAGCCGCCCATTTCGGCGACTGCCGCCTTTAAATTTTCAATTAAGGTGTCGTAATTTTCGGTTTCCACGCGCTCGTTGACGGTGGTGATGATCTTGCGGTCGGTGGGAATGACCGAGTCGCCCGTGTCGCCGCCCTCGGTGCCGTAGTCTTTGTCGTAGATCTCGGAACCGTTCGGCGCCTCTCCTGCGTAGTCATTGTTGCTTTCACACCCCACGAAGGAAAGAAGGAGGGATAAGCAAACTAAAAGTGTCAAAAGGAGTTTCTTTTTCATGATGATACCGCCTTTCGTTTTACTTGCAGGTATATTATACCAAAAAGCTGTATCCTTGTCAATAGAAAAGAGCGCGACCGAAGTCGCGCCCTTTGAATCAAAGCTCATCGTTATGGAGAAACGCCTTTAGTTTTTCACTCTTTGGATGATCGAAGACCTCCTCGGGAGTGCCCATTTCCTCAATCAGGCCGTCTGCAATGAACATGACCTTATCCGACACCTGGCGCGCAAATGCCATTTCATGGGTGACGATGATCATGGTGCGATCACCGCTTTTGAGCGATTTGATGACACGAAGCACCTCGCCCGTGAGCTCGGGGTCAAGGGCTGATGTCGGCTCGTCAAAGCAAAGAATGGAGGGAGAGAGCATCAAGGCGCGCGCAATGGCAACGCGCTGCTGCTGACCGCCCGAGATCTCGCACGGGTAGCTCTTCGCCTTATCGGTGAGTCCTACCGTTTCAAGAAGCGCCCATGCTTCCTTTTCGATCTCTTCCATCGGGCGAGTCTTATCGAGAAGGTGGGGAGCGAGGGTCAAGTTTTCAAGCACGTTGTATTGCGGAAAGAGGTTAAACTGCTGAAAGACAAGTCCAAAGCTCTTTTGCGCCTCCGGGGTAACACCGTTTTTATCCCGACTCGCGTCAAACACACAGGTGCCGTCAACGTAGATCTCTCCCTCATCGGCAAGCTCAAGAAAATTAAGGCAACGAAGAAGGGTGGATTTACCGCCGCCCGACGAACCGATGATGGAAAGCACCTCACCGTGACCGAGTGTAAAATCAATTCCCTTTAAAACCTCGTTGGAGCCGAAGCGCTTTCTAAGGTTTACCACTTCTAACATATTCATTTTTCTTTTCTCCTTATGCCTTGTAGTAGCCCATTTTCTTTTCGAGATAATTGAAAAGAACACTCAAAATTCCAATAAACAGCAAGAAGAAAATACTACCGTAGAGCAAGGGAATTAAAATATTGACCGCATAAGTGCCCGTTGTGTTTTTTGCCACTCGAATGATCTCCGCCACAGCAATGGTGTTTGCCAAAGAGGTGTCTTTAACCAAGGTAATAACCTCATTGGACATCGGTGCTAAAATTCTTCTGACAACTTGGAAAAGCACCACATGGAAAAAGACCTGCGTTTTGGACATGCCCAGCACCTGTCCCGCTTCATACTGCCCCACAGGAATAGATTCAATGCCCCCGCGATAGATCTCCGAAAAATAGCAAGCATAATTGATCACAAAAGCAATCACGGCAGCCAAAAACTTTTCTCGCATAGGGGGAAGACCGAGCAAGCCGGGGCCGTACAGCACAACGATCAGCTGAAGCATCAGGGGCGTGCCGCGAATGACCCAAATAAAGCCTCTTGTCAAATATCTGATCGGCTTAAATTTTGTCATGGAAAAGAAGGAAATGACAAGTCCCAACGGCAGAGCCATGAGAAGCGTCAGTCCAAACAGCGCAAGATTGGTCAAAAAACCAACCGCCAAGTCACCTATAATATTTAAAAACATAAATGCTCTCCAAACTCAACTTGATTCTAAACAGACAAAAGCCGTTTGCTCTTTCGAGTAAACGGTCTTTGCCTTTATCATGAACGCATCAATTATTCGGGAAAATATGCCATGGGAGAGAAGATGGTGTAACCGATAACGATCTTACCATTTTCCTTTACATACGCATAGTCACCATCGGTGGGCAACTGATAGTTCGCATCATATTCACCAAAACCGTTGTACAGAACGCCGTCCTGTGCATATCTTTCAGCAACAGTCTTTGCAACGCCATCGGCATACAAGCCTGCCAAAACATTGTTGAATACATCAGCAAGGTTGGAGCCCTCACGGAAACCGATTGCATAATACTCAGGCTCGACACCTGCGATATCCAAAACCTTCAGCTTGCCGTTGTACGCACCGTTCTTATTCTGAACGTACTGAGAAGCGAGAGAAGCATCCAAAACTGCGACGTCATAGGTACCGGCTTCAACGCCAACCAGAGCATCCAGCTGCTTTTCTACCGTGTTTGCGCTCTTTCCGAAGATGTCTTCGACAACCTTGCTGCCTGCAGAGGTTGCCTCGGCAACAAATTCAGCATTTGCCATCGAAGCATTGTCGGTAAAGGTGGAATCTGCCTTTACAACAGCAACCTGCTTATTGGTCATATAGAACTTGGAAAATGCCAAACCGCCGATCTGCGCCTGTCTGTCTTCATCATAATAACCGTTGTCACGGTCGGTGGTGTAGGTAAAGCCGTTCCAAACAACGTCAATGTTTTTGTTTTGCAGATCAGCTTCCTTAGTATCCCAGTTGATTTCTACAAATTCAACCTCAAGGTTCAGCTTCTTACCAACCTCTTTTGCCAAATCGATATCAAAGCCGACCAGCTCCTTATCGCAGGAGGAGAAAGCGAAAACGCATCCGAAGAGCATTACAGCTGCAAGTGCAAGGGATAAAATCTTTTTCATTGTGATGTCCTCTTTTCTGATACACTTTTGTACTTTATCGCGCTAAAACTTTATCACGATGAAGTGATTATAGCACAAAAGATCCGTTTTGTCAACCCCTTTGGAGAAATTATTTGATCTTTTTCACCAAAGTCCCGCGCGAGCATATACTGAGCGTGGAAGCTTTATGAGCAAGGACGCTTCCATAACAGTTTTTCGGAGGTATTTATGGCTATTTTTTCAAACCAGGCGACCCTCACCTATTCGGGCGGCACGACAAGCTCGAACATCGTCACGGGTGAGATCCTCGACGTGCTGTCCGTCACGAAGACCGCCGTGGGCGACACCTACCGCGCAGGCGACACAATCAGTTATGTCGTCAGCCTGATCAACAGCGGCGCGACGCCGCTCACGGGCATCACCCTCACCGACAACCTCGGCGCATATCCCTTCGGGACGGGCACCGTCACCCCGCTTGACTACGTTGACGGCTCGCTTCTCTACTACACAAACGGTGTATTACAGGGCACGCCGACCGTCACGGCGGGTCCCCCTCTTACCGTGAGCGGCATTACGGTTCCTGCAGGCGGAAACGCCACCGTGGTCTACAGCGTAACGCTCAACGCGTTTGCCCCTGTCGGTGCGGGCGGCTCTGTGACAAACACCGTGACCGCCACGGGTGCGGGGACCTTAGAGCCTGCCACGGCAGAGGAAACGGTGACCGTTGTTGATGAAGCGGTGCTTTCCATCACCAAGGCACTCTCTCCCACCACCGTTCCCGAAAACGGTGTCATCACCTACACCTTTGAGATCTTCAACAGCGGAAACGCCGAGGCGGTCGCCACCGACAACGTGACGGTGACAGACACCTTTGACCCGATCTTAAGCGGTCTGACCGTCACCCTCGACGGAGTTACCTTGACCGAGGGCACCGACTACACCTACGACGAAGCAACGGGCGTTTTCACCACCGTTCCTTCCCGTATCACCGTTCCTGCCGCAACCGTGACGCAGGACCCCGTGACGGGCGCCTTCACGACAGTCCCCGGGAATGTGACTCTTACCGTAACGGGCACGGTTTAACTGCAAAAAAGCATGGCTTTCGCCATGCTTTTTTCTTTTTCGGCTTGACAAAGCGAGGGTTGCGTGCTACAATCATTCATAGATTTTATAAGTATGGAGGCAGAAATGCTTACGACATTCTTGGCGACCCTATCGCCCATCGCCACCCTGTTTCTTTGCATCGTGATCGGCTTTGTCGCACGCAAAGCAAAGCTCCTTCCCGATAACGCGGGAAAGGTGATGGCGAAGATGGAAAACTGGATCTTCGTGCCCGCGCTCAACTTTATTACGATGTCGCGCTTTTTCACCGTGGCAACGGTGCGCGACCATGCGACCAATCTGATCCTCTCCTGCATCGGTGTCGGCATCGCGATCAGCATGGCGCTCCTTCTTGCCCGTTTTTTTGCAAAGAACGATCTTGCCGAGCGTGGCATTTACAAATACGCCCTGACCTTCGGCAACAGCGGCTACGCAGGCGACCCCATCGTGCTTGCTCTCTTCGGCGATCTTGCGCTTTCCTACTATAAAATTTATTGTATCCCCATCAGCATCGTCATTTACACCTGGGGCATGACCGTGCTCGTACCGCAGGGAGAAGCGAAGGGCGCACTTTGGAAAAAGCTGCTCAACGCACCGATGGTCGCCATCCTTCTCGGTGTCATCACGGGCATCACGGGGCTTGGCGCGCATCTCCCTCTCGTTTTGACCGACACCCTAGACAAGCTCAAGGCTTGCATGGGTCCCGTTGCCATGCTCCTTTGCGGCTTTACCGTTGCCGCCTACAGCGTGCCGCATATGCTGAAGCAGGGGCGCGTTTACATCGCTTCTCTCCTGCGCCTGACCGTTTTGCCCGCCATTTTGATCGCCGCCCTCTTCGGCATCAAGACGCTTGGCAATCATCTCTTCGGCTTTGAGATCCCGAATTCCGTTCTGTTTCTCACCTTCTTCGCCACCGCAACGCCGCTCGGCATGAATACCATCGTGTTTCCCGAGGCATACGGCGGAAACCCGAAGACGGGAGCGTCCATGGCGCTCATTTCACATACCCTCTGCGTCATCACTATTCCGCTGATGTATGCGCTGATGACGGTGCTTTTGGGAGTGCCGTCCTTCTAAAGATCAAAAACGCTTCGCATGTGCGAAGCGTTTTTTGTTAAAACAAATATTGCATGATCAGCTCGCAGGCAAGCACCGCGAGTGAGGATGCGCCCGCAACGACAACGAGGCTTTTGCCGAAATAGGCGAGCACGAGCGCCGCAAGGAAGCCGACGACGGCGGACGTGAGCGAGCCCGTAGCGTAGAAAATGGCGGGCACCGTCATGACCGAAAGAACGGCATAGGGCATGTAGTAGAGGAAGGAGAGAAGGAAGCGGTTTTCGATCTTCCGCTTGACAAGCACAAGGGGGAGCATACGGACAAGGTAGGCCACCCCTGCCA
>SVTN01000101.1 GCA_015063765.1 Oscillospiraceae bacterium
GGGCTTTGCCGCCTTCCAAAGAGCAAAATCAAGGGGGTCCTCCTTTTGCTCCGAAACGTCAATACGTGCGCCCGATTCAAGATCCTCTACCGCAATGCCCGAGAGCTTGCCGTAATCCTTGAACTTGCGGGTGCGGAAATATACGTCACCGTTCGAGGGATATGCATAGCCCTTATCTACGAGTGTCTTGACGATCTCAAGAATGGTGTCGATGTTGTCGGTAGCCAAGGGATGTACCGTTGCATGCTGTACGCCAAGCCCCTCGGCGTCGGTGAAATATTCCTTGATATAGCGCGCGGCGATCTCGCTATAGGTGATGCCTTCCTCGTTTGCACGGCGAATGACCTTGTCGTCAATGTCGGTGAAGTTCTGCACGAAGGTCACCTTGTAGCCGCGGTATTCGAAGTAACGGCGGAGCATATCAAACACGGTGAAGCAGCGCGCGTTTCCGACGTGGAAAAAGTTATACACGGTCGGTCCGCAGGCATACATTTTTACTTCACCGGGGGTGATGGGGACAAATTCTTCCTTTTTGAACGAAAGCGTGTTGTAAAGCTGGATCATAGAAAACCTCGTTACAAAATATCATTACAAGATATTATAATGCTTTTTTCACCGTTTGTCAAGGGAGTGCGCGGCGACTTTTGCATTTTTTGCCTTTTTGAGAGAAAGAAGAGAAAGAATTCCCGAAGTAAGCAGAAAAACGCCCAGAAGCAGGTGCAAAAGCATGGGCGAAAAAAGGGAAGAGAGCCATTTGCCAAGGAACGCTCCCGGTACGCCAAACAGAATGATCGTGCCAAGGGCGGAAAATGAAAGGCGTCCTGCACGCAAATGTCCCACAGCGGCGGCGATCAGTGCGGAAAGAAAGAAGATGAGGTTCAAGTAAACGGCGGTATCTCTTTGAATGCCAAGCACATCGCCAAGATAGATCAAGAACAGTCCGCCGCCTCCGATTCCAAGTCCAAGGGGAATGGCTAAAAGAAAAATGACGAGTGAGTTAAGCCAAAGCATAATAGATCTCCTTTCCGATCGTATATCCACCCGAGCCGAGGAGCAAAAGCGCAAAAATGAGGCGCAAGGTAAAGGAATTGACCTTTCCTAAAAGAAATGTGCCGAGCGCGCCGCCCGCGACAGCCAGAAAGGGGAGAAAGGGTGAGATTTCTTCGGGCGAAGCTGCAGCGCTTCGATAGAGAAATACGGTTTGCAGGGATAAAAGCAAAACGCCTACCGATGCCGTAGCGTATGCCCGTTTATCTGCCCCCTCCTTCGAGAGTGCGAAGTAGAGTGCGACACCGCCGCCCGTACCGAGAAAACCGTTTAAAATACCTGCGAAAAAGGAGGATAATATTCTTTTCAAATGCTTGATCCTGTTCATTTTTTGTTCCGTTTCGAAAAAAAAGCTACTTTTTTTCAGAAATACTTGTATTTCTAATTTTTTTTTGGTAAAATAAAATGGGTATAATATATATTAAAATTTAAGCTAAATTATTAAGATCAGCGGAAAGGAGCCTAACGTGGCAAAGGAAAAGAAATCGGCTAAGAACGAAGCTGTCGAGGACCGTGAAAAGGATACCTCGAGGCCGAAGAAAAATACAGATAAAAACAAGCGGGAAAAAAGGGAAAAACGCAAAATGTCCCCCGATTCTCCCTTACATCAGATCATGCCAATCCTCTTCTTGGCGCTAGCGGCCTTGTTTGGCATCTGCATCTATACGAATATTGATATGGGGCTTTTCCGAACCTTGGTTGCAAATCTTTTGTTTGGGCTCTTGGGCGGCGGTGCCTACCTCGTTCCCGTATGGCTTTTGCTCTCCGCCGCACGTTGGCGTGCCGATGTGCGCGAGGATAAGGTCTTGCGCGGTCAGCTCTTTGGGCTTATTCTTATTTTTATCGTTTCGATCCTCTGCTATACCTTCGGAATGCCCGAAGCCTCTGCATCGGTGCTCAAGGATTTCTATTCTTTGGGTGTCGAACGCGTGGGCGGTGGCTTCCTCGGCGGTGTTTTCGGCTTTGCTCTGAACAAGCTGTTTTCTAAGGTCGGCACGGTTATTATCACGGTTGCCCTGTTTGCCGTCTTCCTTATGCTCGCATACGGCGCGGCAATCAAGAAATACATGCTGATGCTCTTCCGTTATATTGCCGAGCGCTCGGAGAAGGCGAAGGAGAAGCGTCAAGCGGAAAAGGAAGCCAAGGCGGCAGATGCGGCACGTGCGCGCAATGAAAGAGTGCGCGACAGCTCCTTCTACGATACGCTTCCCGCTACCGTTCCTACCGATGGCGCGGATAAAAAGCCGTCTTTCGGCGGCACTTCTCAGGAAAGCGCCGACAGACCCGTCGTACGGCGGTTCTTTGATGCGGAAGCAGCAAACGATCCTGCAGCTTCCTCTGCACAGCCCGTATTTTCAAATCCCGTGCCCCCGACTCAGCCGACAGAGCGTGCTACCGCCCCCTTTGCCGACGATCCCGAGATCCGTATCGTTTCCAGCCGTCCGATTCCCGAGAACCGTGCTAATCCCTTCGGAAAAGAAAAGGGGAAGCCGTTGCCCTTCATCGCGGAGGAAGAGGAAGAGGAAGAACCGTTAGAGGAGATCCAGACCGACACTGAGGAAACGGATGTGCCTCCCGTCACCGTCGAGGATATGGTGGATGATGAAATTCCTGCAGGTGGGGAGCACTCGCTTGTCATCAATAAAGCGCATGTTGTTGAGCACATCGGCGCGGAAACGCTTGCCAGCGAGGAGGATCTCGGACAAGCAAAGGCAAACACCTTCTTCTATAGCTTCCCCCCGCTCTCTCTTCTCCATGAGGACGATGAGCTGAACAAGGAGGACAGCGATCTTGAAATCGCTGCAAAAGCCGACAAGCTAAGAGAAACGCTGCACAATTTCGGTGTCGCCGCAGACATCACCTGCGTTTCGCGCGGTCCCCGTCTTACGAGATATGAGCTCGTCCCTAAACCGGGTGTTCGTATCAGCAAGATCGAAAACCTTGTAGACGAGATCACGATGAATCTGGAAGCAATCTCGGTGCGTATCGAAGCACCGATCCCCGGCAAAGCGGCAATCGGCGTCGAGGTGCCTAATATCAACACGACGACGGTGCGCTTGCGCGGACTTCTTGATACCGACACCTTCCGTGATGCACCCGGTAAAACGACGGTGTGTCTTGGTGTTGACGTTGTCGGCAAGCCTGTTTTTGCCGACCTTGATAAGATGCCTCACCTTCTCGTCGCAGGTGCTACGGGTATGGGTAAATCGGTATGTATCAACTCGCTCCTCATCAGCTTGCTCTATAAGGCACGTCCCGATGAAGTCAAGCTGATCCTGATCGACCCCAAAAAGGTCGAGTTCCAATCCTACGCCAACATTCCCCATCTGCTCGTTCCCGTCGTGAATGAGCCGCAAAAGGCGGCAGGTGCGCTTTCTTGGGCTGTGAATGAGATGGAGCGCCGCTACGATCTCATTGAAACGGCGGCAGTCCGTAACATCGTTGCCTACAATAAAACGGTGGACGACCATCCCGGCAGAGTAAAAATGCCGCAGATCGTCATCGTCATCGATGAGCTTCATGACCTCATGCTCCAAGCGAGAGATGCCGTCGAGGATTCCATTGCCCGCATTGCCGCAAAGGCGCGTGCCGCAGGCATTTTGCTGATCATCGGTACACAGCGTCCCTCTGTCAACGTCATTACGGGTGTTATCAAGGCAAACATCCCTTCCCGTATTGCGTTCCACGTGGCGTCGCAGGTCGACTCCCGTACGATTTTGGATGCTGTGGGCGCGGAAAAGCTTTTGAACAACGGTGACATGCTCTTCCTCTCTCCCGGTATGAAGATGATGACCCCCAAGCGTGTGCAGGGTGCCTTCCTCGACGACGATGAGGTCAATCGCGTTGCCGACTATCTGCGCAAGAATTCCTCTGCCGTAGAGTACGACGAGGCTGTCATGGCAGACATGGAGCGCGAGAGCGAGAAGTGCAACAAGGATAAGAAGGGCGCAGAGATGGGTGCCGTTGAAAACGGTGCCGATATGGGCGAGGACGACCTCTTTTATAAGGCTGTTGAGGTTGCATTAGAAAGCGGAAAGATCTCGACCTCTCTCTTGCAAAGACGCCTTTCCCTCGGCTTCGGTAAAGCGGCGCGTATCATCGACCGCATGTGCGATCTTGGCATCGTAAGCCCCCCGAACGGTCAAAAGCCGCGTGAGGTTTTGATCACCGCCGACGAATACCGCGCGATGCGTCTGCGCCACGATGAATAAGTAACCGAAAGGAATCCCACATGATCTATTTGCTTCTTGCTGACGGCTTTGAAGAGGTGGAGGCGCTTGCGCCCTTAGATCTTCTTCGCCGCGCAAACAAAGAAATTTTAACGGTGAGCATCACCGATAAGACTGCCGTTACGGGTGCGCACGGCATCACCGTGCTTGCCGATCTTGCGGCAGATCAGATCACACGCCCCTGTGACGAAATGCTGATCCTTCCCGGCGGTATGCCGGGCACGAAAAACCTGGATGCTTCTCCCGTCACCGATCGCCTGATCCGCGAGGTCATCTCCCACGAAGGTTATCTTGCCGCCATCTGTGCCGCACCCTCCGTTTTGGGCAAGCGCGGACTTTTGGTAGGGAAGAGTGCAACCTGTTACCCGGGATTTGAAAAGGAGCTTTTGGGCGCAAAGATCGAGAACCGCCCCGTTGTGGTTGACGGCAAGACCGTCACGGCGAACGGAATGCCCTCCGCCCTCCTCTTTGGCGAGGTTTTGGTCGCCCTTTTAAAGGGCGAAGCCTATCCCGTCGGTGCAAGGGTGCTGTTCGGCGAGCCGGGGGAGATCCAATACGACAAAAAGCATTTTCCGCCCGACTATCGCATTGAGCCGACCGATTCGCCCGAGGACGACGCTCTTCTTTGGGAAGCGATCCGAGTTTCTGTTGAAGCAGGAAAGGTCACGACCTCTTTTTTACAAAGAACAATATCCCTCGGCTTTGGCCGTGCCGCCAAGCTGATCGACCGTATGACGGAGCTTGGAATTGTAAGCGAGCCGAACGGGCAAAAGCCTCGCTTTGTTTTTATGACGGTGGAGGATTATAATGCCATTCGTAAAGCTATGGACGGGGAAGATTAAAGAAAAATGATACTTGAACAAAAACAAACACACGTTGCTTACCATTGCCCCCATTGCGGTACGGCAGTGCTTGGCTACGTTGGAGAATTTGCACTTTCGGCAGATATGCTGAAGATCAAGTGCGATTGCGGAAAAAGCCTACTGACAGTCACCTACACCAACGACAAAAAGATCCGTCTTGCCGTGCCTTGCCTCTTTTGTGAAAATCCCCACCATTTCGTGGTTTCTCAAGAGGTCTTTTTCTCGAAAGAAATTTTCTTGCTCGGCTGTCCTTACATGGGAATGGACGTATGCTTCATCGGCAAGCCCGCACCCCTGCAGAAGGCGTTAAACGAGAGTGCCGCCGCACTCAACGATTTCTTTGAAAAGAACGGACTTGTTTTGCCCGCTTTGGAGGAAGAGGGGGCTGTCACGCCTTCCGACACATCGGAAACGGAGGAAGAGGTCTTCTTTCCCGATGAGCAGGTCTATGACATCATTCGGTTCCTTGTCAAGGATCTCGAAGCGGACAGAGCCATTGATTGCCCCTGCGGCACAGGTCCCTACGAGGTTGAGATCAAGGCGGGAGGCATTCGTGTCTTTTGCGCCGAATGCGGTGCCGAATATTTCTTTCCCGTGGAGAGTGTTTCTGCGGCAGAGGAGTTTTTAAGCCTTGACGCCTTAACGCTTCTTCCTAAGGAAAATTAACCGTAATACCGCACGATCCCGTTATAAATTCCCTGTGCAAACAGAACGGGGTTGTCGCGGAGCAGGGCGGCGTCAGAGGGGTTCGTGATGAATCCAAGCTCTAGGAGCACAGCAGGCATCCTCGTGCGCCTTAGCACGTAAAGCCCGGGACGGATGAGCACCCCGCGATTGCGGAGTCCCGTAGCCTCGGTCAGTGCCGTGAGCAATACCTCTGCAATGCTGTACGAGGTGCCGAAGCGCGAGAAAACGAGCGCCTCGCTCCCCGAAGCAG
>SVTN01000102.1 GCA_015063765.1 Oscillospiraceae bacterium
CATCTCCACCCTTGCATTAGATGCGACCGTCACCACCGAGGGCACGTGTGAGGAGGACTGGGCGGAGGCGTGGAAGAAGTATTATCATCCCATCCGCATCGGTCGCATCACCGTTGTTCCCGCTTGGGAGGAATACACCCCCGCCGATGGGGAGTTAATTCTGCGCATGGACCCCGGTATGGCATTCGGCACGGGCACGCATGAAACGACCCGTCTTGTGATGGAAATGCTCTCCGAGGAGATCACGGGCGGCGAGCGCTTGCTTGACGTCGGCACGGGCAGCGGCATTTTGGCGCTTGCCGCGGCAAAGTTAGGCGCAAAGGCGTGCTACGCCTATGACATTGATCCCGTTGCCGTTCGCGTGGCAAAGGAAAACGTCGAAAAGGACGGTGCCCAAAACGTTTATTGCGGCGTTGCCGACCTGCTTGACGGTGTCGATACCGCCGAGCCGTACGATTTTGTGGTTGCTAACATTGTAGCGGACATTATTCTTCGTCTGCTTCCCTCCCTCGGCTCTGTCATGAAGCAAGGCGCACGCGCCATTCTTTCGGGCATCATCGGCGGAAGAGCCGACGATATCCGCGCCGTTCTTTCCACCTACGGCTTCACCCTTGTGCGCGAGGCGGAGGAGCGCGATTGGTACGCCCTTTTGATTCAAAAAAACTGAACGGAGAACGCTATGCCTCGTTTCTTTCTCAAAACGCCCATAGAGCTCGGTGACACGGTCGAGCTTGTGGGGGAGGACGCCCATCATATCTCCTATTCGCTCCGCATGGCGGTGGGCGAGGAGATCACCGTGACAGACAGCCGCGGACTGGGATACACCTGCCGTCTTGCTTCTCTTGACGGCACCTGTGTGACAGCCACGGTGCTTTCTCCCTTGGAAAATACGGGAGAGTCACCCATCGAAATTCATCTGTTCCAAGCCTATCCGAAATCGGATAAGTTAGAATTTATCATTCAAAAGGCGGTAGAGCTGGGGGTTGCCGAGATCACCCCCTTCGAAAGCGAGCGCTGCATCAAGCGCCCCAAGGCAGACCGCATCGAGCACATTCTAACTCGGCAGGAGAAGATCGCCTGTGAGGCGGCAAAGCAATGCGGACGCGGCGTGCTCCCCAAGGTGAACGCCCCCATTTCCTTTGACGGAATGCTGACGCGCGCCATAGAGTATCCGCTTGCTCTCTTTTGCCACCCCGCAGAGGGGACTGTTCCTTTGCGCGAGACGCTCGCATCGCATAAGGACGTCAAACGCATCGCCATCGTCGTTGGCAGCGAAGGCGGCTTTTCGGACGGCGAATTCCAAAAAGCTGTCGAAGCAGGACTCACCCCCACAGGGCTCGGCGCGCGCGTTTTGCGTTGTGAAACCGCTCCCCTCTTCCTGCTTTCCGCCATTTCATACGAATACGAGATGAAGGGTTAAAGCACTTTTATCCCGACAAAATCTACATTTTTTCTCTTTATCACAAAATTCTCGAAAAAAATTATGCAATTTTTACAATTATTTTTCGATTTCCTATTGAAAAATAACAAAGAATAAGGTAAAATATAGTGCAGGTTAGACAAATTTAATTTATCGTACAAAGGAGTATCCCTTTATGGCAAACCGTTTGTTTCAAGGCGTGATCCATCAAATGAAGGACGCGGTCAGCCGCGTGATCGGCGTGATCGACGAAAATGGCGTCATCGTTGCGTGCAGCGATATGAAGCGCATCGGCGAACCGATTCCCGGCATTAAGGAGGAGCTGTCGTTTTCAAACGCTTCTCTCCAGCAAAACGGCTACACCTACCGTTTTCTTTCCACCAGTGCCGGCAAGAGCGATTGCATCATTTTCGTGGAGGGTGAGGATAAGAAGGCAGACGAGCTTTCTTGCGTTCTTTCCATTTCTCTTGGCAGCGTTAAAAATCTTTATGATGAAAAATATGACAAGAGCTCCTTCATCAAGAACGTGATGCTCGACAACATTCTCCCGAGCGATATCTACATCAAGGGCAAGGAGCTGCACTTTGACGGCGAGACCAACCGTGTCGTCTTCTTGATCAAGTTCTACAGCCACACCGATATGCTTCCCTACGAGATCGTCCAGGGCATGTTTCCCGACAAGAACACCGATTACGTGATCAACATCGGTGAGCAGGACATCGTTCTCGTTAAGGAAGTGGGCGGATACGAGGAGCCCGAGGAGATCGAGGAGCTTGCGAACTCCATCGCGCAGACCCTCAGCACCGAGTTCTATTCCAAGGTTTCGATCGGCATTTCTTCGGTAGTCGTCGGACTGAAGGACCTCGCACGCGCCTACAAGGAAGCGCGCATTGCACTTGAGGTCGGTAAGGTCTTTGATACGGAAAAGAATATCATTGATTACGACAACCTGGGCATCGGACGACTGATCTATCAGCTTCCCACCACCCTCTGCGAAGCCTTCCTGCAGGAGGTCTTCAAGAAGGGCTCGCTTGAAACGCTTGACCGTGATACGCTGGACACGGTACAGCGCTTCTTTGAGTACAATCTGAACGTTTCCGAGACCTCGCGCAATCTTTTCGTGCACAGAAACACCCTCGTGTACCGTCTTGAAAAGATCCGCAAGATCACGGGACTTGATCTGCGCAACTTTGATCAGGCGATCACCTTCAAGGTTGCCCTGATGGTTAAGAAATATCTGACCAACAAGCCCACCAAATTCTGATATTAGGAACGAAACATGCGTAAAAATCGGCTTTCTGCCATTCTGTCCGTTCTTCTCGTTCTCGTGCTTCTTGCATCGCTTTCCCTTACAAGCTGTGCGTCACAGCTTGGCGGCAAGCCGATCCTGCAAGACAAGGCAGACGAGATCGCCGAGGCGCTGGATCCCCTGATCGCATCCAAGGCGGACGCACTTGACGCCGCCGCTGCGGGCTACGAAGCCTCGGGCGAGATCCTGAAGGACGAAAACGGCGCCGACATCAATATGTCCTCGCATATCGCGGATCTGCGTGCGCGTGCCGCCATTCTGCGCACCCTCACCTATCAGCCCTATGCGCTTGCGATCATGGACGATATCTATGCGCGCGAATATATCGGCGTGTATCGCTCCGTGCTTTCTATGCTTCCTCTCATGGTAGACATCCTTGCAGAGGACATCCTGCTTGACAAGCTGACGGATGAAATGATCACGACCGAGGCGCTCATCACCTGCTATACGCTGGCGATTGGGGACATTTACGCCTCTTACGTTGATAACAAGACTGCCCAAGAGGAAAATGCCATGCCGACCTCGTACGTGGGCATCGGTGTTTCGGTCACTCCGCGTGACGACGGCTATATCAATGTCATCTCCGTCACCAAGGATTCTCCTGCCGCCGCGGCAGGCATCCTTCCCGGCGATATTCTGATCGCTGTAGAGGGAGAGGACATTGCAGACAAGGATTACAATGCGGTAGTCAACAGCGTCCGTGGCGAGGTCGATACCGCCATTACTCTCACCTTTTCCCGCGAGGGAACGCCTTATACGGTAACGATGACACGCCGTATCGTTGAAAACGTCACCGTGGAATACAAAATGCTGGGGCTTGGCACAGGAAAAACGGGCTATGTCCGCATTTCCGAATTCGGTGCAGGCACGTTTGACGAGTTTGTCGCTGCCATCGAGGCTCTAGAGGCTCTGGGTGCCACCGAATACGTCTTTGACGTACGCAGCAATCCCGGCGGAAACGCCGAGGTGGTAATCGCCATTTTGGAGTATATCCTTCCCGATGATATCGACAGCCCCATCGTGCGCTTTGACTCGCGCGACGGCTCAAAGGTCTTCTATTCCGTTGAGGATTATCTTACCTCGTACGAGGCCCCCGCTGACACGCTTTCAAAATTCAAAGCGGCAAAAAATCATGCACTAGACGCACGCATTGCGGTGCTTTGCAACGAATATACCGCGTCGGCAGGCGAGCTTTTCACCTCCTGCTTGATGGATTTCGGCGTTGCCGAAACGTACGGTGTCACCACCTACGGCAAGGGGCTCGGTCAAAGCTCTTACCGCGTGACCGATTATTACGCCTATGAGGAGATCGGTGTCCAAAGCTACACCTATTTTGAAATGGGATACTTTGTTGTCCCCTCCTTCTACTACTCACCTCCCATCTCCGACAACTATCACGAGATCGGTGTTGTCCCGCATCACGCGGTAACGCTTTCCGAGGAAGCCCAGAGCTACTATATCTCCACCATTCCCGAGGCGCTGGACAATCAGCTTGCCGCCGCGGTTGCATTCGTGCAAAGCGACACACCCTTTACCCCACCCCCTGTGAAGCCGCAGGGCGGCACGAATACCCCCACCGAGCCCGAGGACCCGGACGGAATTTCGAACTCCGGCATCATTCTCTTCGTGATCTTCGGTGTTCTGTTTGCCGCAGTCATTGCTGTGGCTGTCTACCTCGTCATTGATTTCCGCCGTAGCGCAAAACGGCAAAGAGATATGCTTTCCTCTTGGAACGACCAAGAGAATGACAACTAACGTTTACAAAATACTTTGATATAAGGGAGAACCTATCATGGCAGAGCTTAAGAATTACACACAAGCAGGCTACGACGCCCTCCAAAAGGAGCTGAACTATTTAAAGAACGTACGCCGCGTAGAGATCAAGGAGGAGGTTGCAAAGGCAAGAAGCTACGGTGACCTTTCCGAGAACAGCGAATACGATGAGGCAAAGAACGAGGAAGCCAAGGTTGAAATGCGCATTCACGAGCTGGAGGAAATGATCTCCGTTGCCCGTGTCATTGATGAAGCAGAGATCGACCATACCAAGGTTTCCGTCGGCTCTATCGTTGAAGTGGAAAACGTAGACACCAAGGTCAAGAAGACCTATCATATCGTTGGCTCCTACGAGACCGATCCCGTAGCAGGCAAGATCTCCGATCAGTCTGCCATCGGCGGCGCCATCATGGGTACCTCTGTCGGCGAGAAGGTTGACGTTGAGCTTCCGAACGGCAAGACTCTGCATCTTGTCATCTGCGACGTGCGCAGAGCATCCGTGTAACCAGAAAGGACATCTACAGGAAATGGCTGAAGAAGTAAAGTTAAACGCTACAAGCGAGCTGCAGATCCGCAGAGATAAGCTGAAGACGCTCGTGGAGAGCGGAAAGGATCCCTTTACCGTAACGGGCTACGACGTGACCGTATCGGCACCCGAGATCCTTGCAGATTTTGAAAGCTTTGACGGCAAAACGGTTCGCATTGCAGGACGCATGATGAGCCGCCGTATTATGGGTAAGGCTTCCTTTGTACATCTGTATGACGGCGAGGGCAAGATCCAGAGCTACGTCAAGCGTGACGACGTGGGAGAGGGGGATTACGCAGGCTTCAAAAAGTGGGATATCGGTGATATTATCGGCATTGAAGGCTTCGTATTCCGCACCCAGACAGGCGAGATCTCCATCCACGCGCAGAAAATCACCCTTCTTGCAAAGTCGCTCCTTCCCCTGCCCGAAAAGTTCCACGGGCTCAAAGACCAGGAAACCCGTTACCGCCAGAGATACGTTGACCTCATTGTCAATCCCGAGGTCAAGGATACCTTTGTCAAGCGCTCGCAGATTTTGAAGGAGCTCCGCTCTTATCTCGACGCGCGCGGATTTTTGGAGGTAGATACCCCCATCCTCGTTCCCCTGGAGATCGGTGCGTCCGCTCGATCCTTTGCGACCCACCACAACACCCTCGATATCGATATGTATCTGCGTATTGAAACCGAGCTTTATCTGAAGCGTCTCATCGTCGGCGGTATGACCCGTGTGTATGAGGTCGGCAGAATCTTCCGTAACGAGGGTATGGACCCCAAGCACAACCCCGAATTTACCACCATTGAGCTGTACCAGGCTTATACCGATTTCCGTGGCATGATGGACCTCGTTGAGGATATGTACACGAAGCTCACCGAGAAGATCTGCGGCACCACCAAGATCACCTATCAGGGCACCGAGATCGACATGGGTAAGTGGGAAAGACTCACCATGATCGAGGCTGTCAAGAAGTATTCGGGCTGCGACTACAACGATTGGAAAACGGACGAGGACGCTCGTGCATGCGCAAAGG
>SVTN01000103.1 GCA_015063765.1 Oscillospiraceae bacterium
GTCGCTTGCCCGCCGCGCTCCATCAGTTAAGAGGGCGCGTCGGACGCGGTCAAAAGGAATCCTTCTGTGTGCTGGTTTCGAGCACCGAAAGCGCGGAGGGCAAGCGACGGCTTGCCACCATGCAAAGCATGCACGACGGCTACGCCGTTGCCGAGGAGGACCTTAAGATGCGCGGTCCGGGTGATTTTCTGGCAGGAGCGAAGGGCGAGGGCGTGCGTCAGAGCGGCGGACTTTCCTTCCGCTTTGCGTCCCTATGCAAGGACAGCGACCTTCTTTCCGCCGCATCGGAGGAAACGGCAAAGATCCTTGCCCTTGACGGCGATGCCGCAAAAAAATATCGCGAAGAAAACGCCCTTCTCTTTGAGGAGATCGACACGCGCTTCGCGGAAAGCAGAAATCTTTTATCGTAAAGGAATTTAAGATATGAGCAATCAGCCCTTAGCTGACAAGATCCGCCCTGCGACCATCGACGAGATCGTGGGACAGGAGCATCTGTTCGGTCCGCGCGGCACAATCCGCGCCATGCTGGACCGCGGACGCATCACCAACATGATCTTCAGCGGTCCTCCCGGCACGGGAAAGACGACCGCCGCTTCGATCATTGCGGGGCTTTCGGACAAAAAAATGTTCCGCTTGAACGCGACCACCGCCTCTCTTTCCGACGTTAAGGCGGTCGCGGAGGAAACGAAAACCATGTTCGGTGCGGACGGCGTGCTTCTTTATCTTGACGAGATCCAATATTTCAACCGCAAGCAGCAGCAATCTCTCTTAGAGTATCTTGAGGACGGCCGCATCACCTTGATCGCCTCCACCACCGAAAACCCTTATTTTGCGATATACAATGCGCTGATCTCGCGCTCCTCCGTTTTTGAATTCAAGCCCGTACCGCCCACCGCCTGCGTGCGCGCTCTTCGCCGCGCTTGGGATATTTTGAACGCCGAGGAGAAGGCAAGCAAAACGGCGTCGGACGAGCTTCTTCTGCGCCTTGCCGAATGTGGCGGCGGCGACGTTCGCCGTTCTCTCGGTATTTTGGAAAACGCCTACGCGCTGACAGACGGAGCGCTGACCGAAGAAACGGTCGTTGCCCTCACCCCCTCCTTCACGGGGAATTTTGACCCATCGGGCGACGTGCATTACGACATGCTCTCCTGCTTGCAAAAATCCATCCGCGGCTCGGATGTCAATGCGACGATGTTCTATCTTGCCAAGATCTTGGCGGGGGGCGATCTTCTTTCGGTCTGCCGCCGTCTGCAGGTCATCGCAAGCGAGGATATCGGGAATGCATATCCCTTAGCCGCAGTTGTCACACGCGCTTGCGTGGAAAGCGCGCGCGATCTTGGGCTTCCCGAAGCGGCACTTCCCCTCGCCAACGCCGCCGCCATCTTGGCGACGGCCCCCAAATCGAACGCCGCACACGACGCATACTTTGCCGCACTTGCGGACGTGGAAGCGGGGCGCGGAGCGGTCGTTCCCGAGCACCTGCAGAGCCCGCTCTTCAAGGGCTATAAGTATCCGCACGAATACCCCAATCACTATGTTCAACAGCAATATCTTCCCGACGATTTGAAGACACGGGAATACTACAAATTCGGCTCGAGCAAAACCGAGCAGGCTGCGAAGATGTATTATGATATGATCCGAGGAAAAGCGTAAAGCAAGGAGAAAAGGAAACCGAATGAAGCCAGCATTCTACACCACGTTTCACACAATGCTCGCAGAAAAGGGTGCCAAGGAAACCGCGCGGCAGACACGCGAATACGGCTTTGGAAGCGCGGAATATTATTGTGACGCCGTGGTCGGCAGCTCCGTCATCCCCGATGCCGCCGCGGCAAAAGAAGTCCGCTTAGCACTTGAAAACGAGGGCTTATACATGGCTTGCGTTTCGGTTGCTTACGACGCCATCGTCTGCCCCGACGCCGAGGGCGTCATGCAAAAATATGCCGAGATCGCCAAGGAGCTCGGCTCCCCCTTTTTGCATCACACCTTACTTATTCATCCTGTGAAGGAAGACGGGCAAAGTGAGATCCGCCGCAAGCTTTCGCTTGCCGCCGATGCCGCCGTCAGGATCGCAAACATGGCAGACGCCTACGGGCTGACCTGTCTTTATGAGGATCAGGGAATGTACGTGAACGGCGTGGAAAACTTCTCTGTCTTTTTCGAGGCTGTCAAGAGCCGTGCAAGCAATGTCGGCGTCTGTGCCGATCTTGGCAACATTTTGTATAGCGGTGAAAAGCCCGTGCCCTTTCTCACACGCTTTGTCGCTGACACGAAGCACGTACATATCAAGGACTGCACCACGGTCAACGAGGGGGGCGCACGTAGGATCAAAAACGTGCCGTTTGGCGAAGGAGAGGTCGATATTCCCGCTTGTCTTGCAGTTTTGAAGGGGGCAGGCTATAGCGGGGGCTACGCGCTGGAGCTTGCACCTGAGCTTTCAACAGATGACGGAATCTCTGCCGCACTCTGCTATTTGTCCGACAAAATGTAAACAAAAGTTTTATTTACAAAGAAAAAAGGACGCAGAAAGCGTCCTTTTTCGGTTATGCCCAAATTTTAGATCCGTACCTCAATTGTAGGTTTCGAATTTGTACCCTACTCCCCATACCGTCTTAAGTGCCCAACGGTCGGAAACGCCCTCTAACTTCTCGCGCAGGCGCTTGACGTGAACGTCAACGGTGCGAGAGTCGCCAAGGTAATCAAAGCCCCATACCTTGTCTAACAGCTGATCGCGTTTGAATACGTGGTTGCTGTTGGAAGCAAGGAAATAAAGAAGCTCAAGCTCCTTCGGCGGAACGGGTACGGGAACTCCGTTGATCTTAAGCTCATATTTCTGGAGAGAAACCTCCATATTTTCAAACTTGATCGCCTCTTCATCGGCAGGCTTTACACGGGCTTGGCTTCCGCGCAGACGCACCTTAATGCGTGCAAGAAGCTCGCTTTTTTCTACAGGCTTGACCACAAAATCCTCAGCACCGAGCTCAAAGGCAACCACCTTATCGACGGGGTTATCCTTTGCGGAAACCACGATAATGGGGGTGTGGGGCGAGATCTCATGCATCTCGCGGCAAACCTCTCTGCCCTCCTTCTTGGGAAGCATCAAATCAAGCAGAACGAGGTCGGGATTGTACAGCTTAAAAAGGTTGACAGCCTCAACGCCGTCATTCGCAATCTTTACCTGATATCCCTCGGTTTCCAAATTCACCTGGAAGGCTTCGCAGATATAGGGATCGTCGTCTACAATCAAAATTTTCGTATCCATGCGCGCATCCTTTCTTTCCGTGACCGTCGGGGACATCGGGGGGGCTCGGTCACATTTTGTTTATGAAGTTTGTTAATTTGTAATCATATTATAACTCATTTCGTAAAAAAAAGCAATAGGTTTTTGTGTGCTTTTGCACAAAAAACGGAGAAAATTATGAAAAAACGTGAAAAAAACGCCGTGAAAATTCATTTTTTCTTCATTTGATTTTGGGGGCGAAAAACTTTCGTCTTTTCTTTGGTAAAAAACTTGATTTTACGCGGTGGATATGCTAAAATATAGAAGATAAAATATACGGCATGACGCCGCGGAGGATTTCTATGAAGCTTGGTATCGTTGGCTTGCCGAACGTCGGCAAGAGCACTCTGTTTAACGCTTTGACAAATGCAGGCGCGCAGTCTGCAAACTATCCCTTCTGCACCATCGACCCCAACGTGGGTATCGTATCGGTGCCCGACGAGCGCCTTGATAAGCTCGCCGAGATGTACAATCCCGAGAAGTTCACGCCTGCCACCATTGAGTTTGTGGACATTGCGGGACTTGTCAAGGGTGCGTCACAGGGTGAAGGACTTGGCAACAAGTTTCTCTCGCACATCCGCGAGGTGGACGCCATTGTTCACGTTGTACGTTGCTTTGAGGACGACAATATTATCCACGTAGAGGGCTCTGTGGATCCCCTGCGCGACGTGGAAACCATCAACATGGAACTGATCTTCTCGGACATGGAGATGTTAGAGCGCCGTATCGACAAGCAGAAGAAGGCTGCCAAGAGCGACAAGAGCATCCTCGCCGAGGTCGAGGTGCTTGAGCGCGTGTATGCCGCGCTCTGCGACGGCAAGTGTGCCCGTACCGTAGACCTTACCGACGAAGAAAAGGACATGCTTTACGAAGCGCGCCTTCTTACCATGAAGCCCACCATCTACGTTGCAAACGTCGCCGACAGCGAAGTTTCGGGCGATTACGTTAACAACGAAGGATACAAAAAGCTCGCCGCACACGCCGACAGCGAGGGCGCTGAGATCATTGCCGTTTGCGCAGGGATCGAAGCGGAGCTTGCCGAGCTTGAGGGTGAGGACAAACAGATGTTCCTTGACGATCTGGGCATCGCCGAGAGCGGCCTTGATAAGCTTATCAAGGCATCCTACTCCCTTTTAGGACTTATCAGCTTCCTGACCGCAGGCACGCCTGAGGTACGCGCTTGGACCATCGTGAAGGGCACGAAGGCACCCCAAGCTGCAGGTAAGATCCACAGCGACTTTGAGCGCGGCTTTATTCGTGCCGAGGTGGTTTCCTTTGACGACTTGATGCGCGAAGGATCGATGAACGCCGTCAAGGAAAAGGGACTTCTCCGCAGTGAGGGCAAGGAATACGTGATGGCAGACGGAGATATTGTTCTCTTCCGCTTTAACGTATAAGCAAAAGGGGCTGTCACATTTAGGCATAACCGCAAACAAAAGAAGCTTTTGCAACCATAGGGCGGGGGTTTATCTCCCGCCTTTTCTTTCTCTTAATCAAAATTAAGGTTGAAAACCTACGGTTTTCTCCATTCAAACCAATTTTTGTTGCGCTTCCTAAAACATAGTCGAAATGCGCACTCGGCACAGCCTCGCTTCATTTCTTCTTGTTTTAGTTAGGCACTTCGAAAAAACAATTATCAATTGTTTTTTCTCGTTTACTATTTCCGTTTTCACCCTCCGACGTACGTAAGTACGCCTCTCGGGTGAAGAACGAAAATTTCTGCTCTAAATCTGACGAGCCCCTTCGCTGAAAACATAAGAATAGAGAAAAAGGAACTCGGTTTTCGTTTTGAAACCGAGTTCCTTTTTCTCTATTCTTGCTGAGGCAGCCTCTTTTATATCATTTTCGAAAAATCGTAGACCTTGTCAAATTCTTCCGCCGTCATAAAGCCGAGAGCAAGCACCGCTTTTCGGAGCGTGATGCCCTTTTCGTGGGCAAGATGCGCGACCTTTGCGGCGTTCTCGTAGCCGATATAAGGGGAAAGCGCGGTGACGGTCATCAAAGAGCGGGAGAGGTTTTCCTGCATCTTCTCACGGTTGGCAACGATGCCACAGGCA
Organism: Oscillospiraceae bacterium; assembly: GCA_015063765.1. Lineage (GTDB taxonomy): Bacteria > Bacillota > Clostridia > Oscillospirales > CAG-272 > UBA1740. The sequence goes on from SVTN01000103.1 coordinate 5,335, forward strand.
CAGTTTGTACGGAAGGAATCGACAGCATCGGCGAGAAGGCGCACCGATTGCAGATAATTGTAGATGAGGACGGGCATAAAGACGTTGAGCTCAAAGTTGCCCTGCGATGCCGCCATGCCGACGGCGGTGTCGTTCGCCATCACCTGTACGGCAACCATGGTGAGTGCTTCGCACTGTGTGGGATTGACCTTACCCGGCATGATGGACGAGCCGGGCTCGTTTTCGGGAATACGGATCTCGCCGAGTCCAAGACGGGGACCCGACGCAAGCCATCTGACGTCGTTGGCGATCTTCATGAGGTTGCATGCCGCCGCCTTGATGGCACCGTGGGAATACACAAGTGCATCCTTCGAGGTGAGGGCGTGGAATTTGTTTTTCGCCGTGACGAAGGGATAGCCCGTGAGAGCTGCGAGCTTTTCTGCCACAAGGGCATCAAAGCCCTTTGGCGCATTGATGCCCGTACCGACTGCCGTACCGCCAAGAGCGATGAAATAGAGCGGGGTGAGGGCAGCTTCGATCATTGCGGCACTTTCCTCAAGCATGGCACGCCAGCCGCTGATCTCCTGGGAGAAGGAAATGGGGGTCGCATCCTGCAGATGGGTGCGTCCGCACTTAATCACTCCTTCATTCTCCTTTTCAAGGCGAGAGAAGGTTGCTGCAAGCGCGGAAAGCGCGGGAAGCAGGCGGGTTTTGACTGAGATCGGA
>SVTN01000104.1 GCA_015063765.1 Oscillospiraceae bacterium
GTGGTGATGGTGGTGATGCTCGTGCTCATGATGGTGCTCATGATGGTGATGCTCATGCTCCTCGCGCAGACGGGCAAGCTCTGCTTCCACGGTATCCGTCTTTTCCATCGCGGCGAGAATGGTCTTACCGTCCAGCTCGTCCCAAGGGGTCGTAACGACGGTAGCCGTTTCGTTATGCTCGCGGATCATCGCGACAGCGGCAGAAAGCTTGTCTTCGGCAAGTCCCTTTTGATGGCTGAGGACGACCGTCGAAGCATGCTCGATCTGGTCGAAGAAAAACTCGCCGAAATTCTTGCCGTACATTTTGCACTTCTTGGCATCGACGACTGTGATAAATGCGCCGAGCGCAGCGTCATGGGCTTCAATGCTCTTGACGGCACGGATCACGTCGGACAGCTTACCGACACCCGAGGGCTCAATGAGCACGCGGTCGGGATGGTATTCGTCAAGCACCTTTTCGAGTGCGCGGCTGAAATCCCCCACGAGAGAGCAGCAGATGCAGCCCGAATTCATCTCATTGATCTCGATGCCCGCATCCTGTAAGAAGCCGCCGTCGATACCGATCTCGCCAAACTCATTTTCGATGAGAACCAGCTTTTCACCCGCATATGCTTCGGTGATCAGCTTCTTGATGAGGGTGGTCTTTCCCGCACCGAGAAAGCCGGAAAAAATATCAATTTTAGTCATGGTCATACTCCTTTACTTTTCAAATGATAATTATATACCCTAACAGCAAAAAAGTCAACACCCGCACTCGAAAAAAGTACGGGTGTTTTTCAAAATCAACGGATAACGAGGCTCTCACCGTCCAGATCAACGGTAAGCGTTGTATCGGGTGCGGGGTCCTCTGCAATGATGAATTTTGCCACAAGCGTTTCCACCTTTGCACTGAGAAACCGCTTCAAGGGACGCGCACCGTACACGGGATCAAAGCCATTTTCAATGATATATTCCTTGGCAGAATCCGAAATTACGAGCTTAAGCCCCTTTTCGGCAAGGCGGCGTTCCAAGTCCGAAGCAAGAAGTGTAAGAATGGAAGACACATTCTCACGGGTCAAGGGCTTGTAGAATACCACCTCATCAAGACGGTTGAGAAATTCGGGGCGGAAGGAACGGCGAAGAAGTGCCTCAACGCCTGCGCGTGCCTCCTCCGTGATCTCGCCCTCTTCGATCCCGTCGAGGATAATATCAGAGCCAAGGTTGGAGGTTAAGATCAGAACGGTGTTTTTAAAATCGACCGTGCGTCCTTGGCTGTCGGTGATGCGACCGTCGTCAAGCACCTGCAAAAGAACATTGAATACGTCGGGATGTGCCTTTTCGACCTCATCAAAGAGGACGACGGAATAGGGACGGCGGCGCACCGCCTCGGTCAGCTGACCGCCCTCATCGTAGCCGATATACCCGGGAGGGGCACCGATCAGACGCGAAACGGCGTGCTTTTCCATATATTCGCTCATATCAATGCGAACCATGGCACCCTCGTCGTCAAAGAGCGCCTCGGCAAGTGCCTTGGCAAGCTCGGTCTTACCCACACCCGTAGGACCTAAGAACAGGAAGGAGCCAACGGGGCGGCGCACGTCGCGGATCCCCGCACGCGAGCGCAAAATGGCATTTGCCACGCTCGTGACCGCCTCATCCTGACCGACGACACGGCGATGCAGGATCTCGGAAAGACGAAGCAGCTTTTCTCTTTCCCCTTCCATCAGCTTGGAAACGGGAATCCCCGTCCATCTGCCGACGATGCGTGCGATCTCCTCCTCGGTGACCTTATCGCGCAAGAGTGAATTTTTCGGCTGTTCTTCTTCGTTCTTTTCCGCTTCCGCAATCTTTTTTTGGAGCTCGGGAAGGACACCGTATTGCAGTTCGGCGACCTTTTCCCAGTTTCCCTTGCCCTTTGCCCCCTCGATCTCGGCCTTGACGCGCTCGATCTCTTCACGAAGGCGCTGTGCTTCTCCAATGGAATTCTTTTCCTTTTCCCATCTGCTCTTCATTTCGGCAAAGCTTTCTCTCAACTCGGCAAGCTCGTTTTCAATGACGGCAAGGCGCTCCTTGGAGCGTTTGTCCGTTTCCTTTTTGAGCGCAAGCACCTCGATCTCGGCTTGCATGATCTTGCGCGAGATCTCATCCAGCTCAGTCGGCATGGAATTCATTTCGGTACGGATGACGGCGCACGCCTCGTCCACGAGGTCGATTGCCTTGTCGGGCAAAAATCGGTCGGTGATATAGCGGTCGGAAAGGGTCGCCGCCGCAAGCAGGGCGGCGTCTTGGATCTTGACACCGTGGAAGACCTCGTATCTTTCCTTGATGCCGCGCAAAATGGAGATGGTATCCTCCACCGTCGGCTCGTGTACCGTTACGGGCTGGAAACGGCGCTCCAGCGCCTTATCTTTTTCGATATATTTGCGGTATTCGTCCAGCGTAGTAGCGCCGATGCAATGCAATTCACCCCTCGCAAGAAGCGGCTTCAAAAGATTGCCCGCATCCATGGCACCGTCTGTTTTTCCCGCACCGACGATGGTATGCAGCTCGTCAATAAATAGGATGATACTGCCCTCGGCGCTCTTGATCTCGTCAAGGACCGCCTTTAAGCGCTCTTCAAATTCGCCGCGGTATTTTGCCCCTGCAACGAGTGCGCCCATATCGAGGGAAAAGAGCGTTTTCTCTTTCAGGTTTTCGGGCACGTCGCCGCGGGCGATACGCAGAGCGAGTCCTTCTGCGATGGCGGTCTTACCGACACCCGGCTCGCCGATCAAGCAGGGGTTGTTTTTGCTTTTCCGCGAGAGGATACGCATGACGTTGCGGATCTCTTCATCTCTGCCGATCACAGGCTCAAGCTTTTGGGTTCTTGCAAGCTCTGTCAGATCCTGTCCGTACTTTTTTAAGGCATCATAGGTATCCTCGGGGTTATCGGTCTGCACACCTCTTGCCCCGCGCACCGTGCGGAGCGCCTCGAGAAAGCCTTGCTTTTTGACATCATAGTCATGGAACAGGCGTTTGACGGTGGCATTCGGATGCCCCATGAGGCCCAAGATCAAATGCTCCACCGAAACGTAGGTGTCCTTCATCTTTTTTGCCTCGTCCTCGGCAACGGCGATGGCGCGGTCAAGGTCGCCCGAAAGGTATATACGGTCGTTCGTCACGCCCGACACACGCGGAAGCTTACCGATCTCGACCTCGCAAGCCGAGCGGAGTGCCTGGGTGGCAACCCCCATTTTGTCAAAAAGCGAGGGGATCAGTCCACCGTCAGCAGACAAGAGCGCCAAAAGCAGGTGCTCCTCACGCATGTCTTGATTGGCATGCTCGGCGGCAATATTTTGTGCGGCGCGGATGGCTTCCGCGCTTTTTTGTGTCATATTTTGCATATTCATGTTTCACTCTTCTCCTTTCATTCTATTGTGTGCAAATGTACCGAATACTATAAAAGCACAGGAGCTTCCGCAAGATATTCGCGATAAACGCCGTCAAGCACAGCAAGTGCCTCGGCAAGATCTCCCGCATAACGGCAATATAGCTTCAAGGCTCTGTCCAGCATGGAAATATACCGTGCGACGTGCTTTCCAAGCTCCTCAAGCGTCATCATATCGGAAACGGGATCCCCCTTGCGCAAACGGAGCACACGGACGAAGCGACCGACGCCGAAGCCATACTCTCCTTTTCCCATATAGCGGCGCTCTACCGCGGCGAAATGGGCACAAAAGCTTCCAAAAATGTCAAGAAGCAACGGGTTTTTCGTGCGCATGGAAACGCGGATCTCGCCAAGGCTGTCGCCACCGCGGTAAAGCTCCAAGGCATAGCGAACGGTTGGGTTGTAGCGGTAAGCAAGCGCGGTCGTGACGCACAGGATATTTTCTCCCTCACCGTCCTGTCTGAAAACACCGTCAAGCGTATCGCGCACGCTGCAGAGGATCTGTCTTGCACGCATTTCGGGCGTGACGTAGGAAACGTACTCTGCCAAAATTCGATTGATAAGAGCGGAGCGGTTGGTACCAAGGCGCGCAGCTTCGGCGTCGATGGCGTTGACCACTCCCTCGGAAAGCATTAAGGAATAATTGTTCTTTTTCATCTCTCTTCCTCCTTGCAATTCCATTATACACCTTTTATATAATTTGTCAAGCAGTTTATATAAATTTATTTACAAAATAAAAAATCCGCCCCGTCAAGGAGCGGATACGGTATGTAGTCATGGCTCGGGCTTACTTGATCGCGCGGCAGATGAATTTGACACCCTCGACAGCGATGATCTCGACCGTGCTTCCCTCTTCGATCACGATCTCATCCGACAAGGTGCGTGCCGCCCATTCCATGCCGTTTACGGTGACGGCGCCGCGCCCTGCGAGATTGTCAAGACGCTCCACCACAAGGCAATGGGTACCGATAGCGGATTCCACCGAAAAGGCTTTTTGTGCTCCCGGACGCAAGAGCGCACCTACCACGGGACGCAAGAAAAGGAGTGCAAGCCCCGAAACGGCGAAAAACACACCAAGCTGAATGTAAAGGGATACCTCAAAAAAAGCGAGGATCATAGCAACGAGCGACGCAGGAACGAAGCACACAAAGATGCCTCGCGTCCAAAGCCCCTCAATGAGTGCCGAAAGCACGAGAAGGGCGATCCAAAGATACTGCATGTATTTTCCTCCATCATTTCACATACACTAAAGCGACATAGAGTATTTTAACACATCTTCCCCGTAAAAGTCAATCCCTTTGGGAAATTCTCTACCTTTTCCCCCTTATTTATGGTTATATATACCAAAAAAAATAATACTTGACAAAAAACCCTTTTTCATGTATAATAATATAGAGTTTTATTGCAAACACTCTCTCATTTATAAGTATTAGGAGGTTTTTTCTCTATGAGAATGGTGAACAACCTAAAAGCAAAGCCCCCGAAGCAGATCGTAGATCTTCGTGATCTGCCGCGCGGCTGTGCTGAAATATTTGGCGACAAAGTTGTATATTATTATATTGAAAATCGCGAGACCAAAACCTGCACCTACAGACAGATCTGGGATAACATGAACCGTTTGGGCCAGGCGCTCACCAAGCTCGGTCTTCTCGGCAAGCACGTTGCCGTGATGGGCGAGGTGCATCCTGCTTATACCACCACCTATCTTGCCGTTGTGAACGGCAACGGCGTTATCGTTCCCCTCGATAAAGATATTGCGGTCGAGGAGCTAAACGGATTTTTCGAATTTACCGATTCCGAGGCGCTTTTCTACACCGCAGGTATGAACAAATACATTGCGGAAATTGCAAAGCGTGCACCCGGCATCCGCTATTTCGTCGCCATCCAGCCCGACGGCGAGCCCTTCCCCGACGATCGTTTCCTCACCTATGAGGACCTTCTCAAGATGGGTGACGAGGAGCTGGCAAGCGGCAACGACAGCTACCAGCACATTGAGCTTGACATGGAAAAGATGTGTGCTATCATCTGCACATCGGGAACGACGGGCACCTCGAAGGGTGTTATGCTGACCCAGAACAATCTGACCGCCGCTGTCAACTCCTGCTGCCTTTCGATGTCCTACGACGACGAAAACACCTTTGTTTCCGTCCTTCCCGCACACCATACCTACGAAATGACCTGCACCAACCTTTCTCTTATGAACATCGGTGCATCCGTGCTTGTCAACGACAGCTTGAAGCACGTGCTTAAGAACATTTCCGAATTTAAGCCCAACGCTCTTGTTATGGTGCCTCTCTTCCTTGAAACCATGCACAAAAAGATCTGGGCAGAGATCCGCAAGCAGGGCATGGAGAAGAAGGTTCGTGCCGCAATGAAGGTCAACGCAGGACTTCTTGATGTCGGCATCGACATCCGTGAAAAGCTTTTCGGAAAGATCACCGCCGCTTTCGGCGGAAACCTCAAGAGCATCGTTTGCGGCGGTGCTCCCATCAGCCCCGAGATCATCAAGGACTTCTATCACTTCGGCATTACGGTGCTTGAGGGC
>SVTN01000105.1 GCA_015063765.1 Oscillospiraceae bacterium
AAAGCCGCAGTTACGGAGCGCAACGCGGTGCTGGTTCTTATAGAAGGTGGTGTCAGCAAGTGCGATGGACTCACCGGGCTGACGGTTGGTGTGCTCGTCGGTGTAAACCAGACGGTCAACGATCTTGTCGTTCTTCAGGTGGGTCTCAACGATCTCGTCTACGTCCTCGGGCTGAACGCTGCTGTAGAAGGTGCCCTCGGGATATACGATCATGATAGGACCTACGGCACAAAGACCGAAGCATCCCGTCTTAACGATCTGAACATCGTTTTCAAGGCCCTGTGCCTTGAGTGCGTTCTCAAGATTTTCTGCGATCTTCAAGCTCTTGGAAGAGGTACAACCCGTACCTGCGCAGATGAGAACGTGACGGCGGTAGCCGTCCTTTTCAATAAGTGCAAGACCGCGGCGGACAGCCATTTTGGGCTGCATCGCTTCGCGGAGTGCGGCAAGCTCTGCAATCGTTTTCATAACTTTTGTCCTTTCTTATTAGAGTGCGCGGTACTTGTCGAGGATGCCCTTGACCTGTGCAGGGGTAACACGACCGTAAACGTCCTCGTTGACGGTCATAACGGGTGCAAGACCGCAGCATCCGAGGCAACGGGTGTCTTGGATGGTGAACTTGCCGTCCGCGGTGGTCTCGCCGGAGTGGATGCCCAGCTCCTCAATGACCTTGTCAAGCACCTTCTGTGCGCCCTTAACGTAGCACGCAGTACCGGTGCAGACCTGGATGATGTTGTCGCCCTTGGGGGTCAAGGAGAACTGTGCGTAGAAGGTAGCTACGCCGTAGACCTTGGAAACGGGGATGTCGAGTGCATCTGCGATGAGGGTCATGACCTCAAGGGACAGATAGCCGAAGGACTCTTGCGCCTTCTGCATGATGGGCATAAGAGGGCCGTCAACGTTCTTGTTTGCCTCAATGAACGCCTTGAGCTCTTCCATTCTTGCAGCGGTTTGCTCTTTTGTGAGTGCCATAAGAAGAACCTCCATATATGTTTTTTTAATAAACGTAACGAAAGCGTTTTCGGTCTCCCGCAAAACGCCGGCTATAGTATAGCACACTTTTTGATATAAATCAAGGGTTATTGATAAAAAAATCACAAATTTTACGAAGAAATAACATTCTAAAAGGAGAATAAAAAGGGGGATACCTTGATTTTCAAGTGCAATTATGCTAGAATAAGAATTGTAAGAAAATGCTTGCAAGGAGGATTTGAGAATATGCGTAAAAGGCTCTTTTCGGCAGCGCTTTGCCTCTTGGCTCTTCTTTTGTCATTTTCTTCCTGCTCGGGCGTTTCCCTGCACACCTCCCGTACCTACGCGATGGGCACCTATTGCTCGGTGACGGCAGAGCTTCCGCGCGGAGAGGACGGCGATCTCTCGCCCCGCCTTTTTCCGCTTTTAAATAAAACCGAGGCACTTCTTTCTCATAAAATAGACGGCTCGGTGCCCGATCTCTTGAACGGGCTTGGTTATGCGGTGATCCCCACGGGCGACCGAAGCATGTTAGAGGAGCAACTCCGCCTCGCGGAGGAGATTAAGGAAAAAACGGGCGGCCTTTTCTCGGTGTCCGTTCTTCCCATCACCTCTCTTTGGAATTTCGATGCCGAAAGCCCCGTCCCCCCCTCTCCCGAAGCCATTGCCGCGGCACTTGCCGAAATGGAGGGAAGCGCACTCCGCTTTGAGGACGACGTCGTACATAAAACGGGCGGTGATATTGACCTCGGTGCCATCGGCAAGGGATATGCCTGCACCGTCTTGGCTTCTGCCCTTCCCGCCGATCAAAGTGCCCTCATCTCTGTCGGTGGCAGTATCGCCGCCGTCGGACTGAAATCCTCGGGGGAGCGTTGGCAGGTCGGCGTGAGAGATCCTTTTTCCGCCTCTCCGAGCGCAACGCTCGGTACGCTATCATTAACGGATACCTTCGTGTCCACCTCGGGAAGCTATGAAAAATGCTTCACCTACGAGGGAAAGACCTATCATCATATCCTAGATCCTCGCACGGGACTGCCCTGTGAGAGCGATCTTGTTTCCGTGACGGTGGTGGCTGGCAAGGGCACCCTCACCGATATTCTTTCTACCGCCTGCTTCCTGGTGGGAAGCGATGCGGCGTTCTCTCTTGCCGCCGAATACGACGCCTGTCTCATTGCCGTTAAGACGGACGGCACGCTCCTTGTCAGCGCGTCGCTTGCCGATATCTTTACCCCCGATGACGGATGGGAGCCGATCTACCGATGAAGCGCAGATGGATCACACGCACGGACGCGCTTGTGCTTGTATGTCTTTTGGCGGTCATACTCGTCCTTTTTCTCGTTTTAAGACCCAAGACGGCGGGGGACAGCGTTTCTGTCTACGTTGGAAATACGCTTCATGCCGAATTTTCTCTTTCGAACGCCCCCGACAGCTACACGGTCACGACCGAAAAGGGAAGCCTTGTGCTTTGCTTTGAAGACGGCGCGGTATCTGCCAAAAGCGCCGATTGCCCCGACGGTGTCTGTGTCCGCACGGGTAGCATCTCAAAACGCGGTGAGAGCATCGTGTGCGTGCCGCTTGGCATTTGCGTGACGGTGGAGGGCGGCACCCTCGATGGGGTGACGGGATGAAGAAAACACGCGTATATTTTCTTTGCCGACTTGCTCTTTTGTGCGCCTTGGCAATCGCCCTTTCGGCGCTGGAAGGGGTTTTTACCCCTCTTTTGCCTCCCTTTACCAAGGCGGGGTTCTCGAACGTTGCCGTCATGCTTGCCGCCGCCTTTTTGGGGCTCCCGTCCGCACTCACCGTTGTGCTTTTTAAGGCGGCGTTTGCCCTTCTTACGCGCGGCGCGGTCGCGGCATTCCTTAGCCTTGCGGGAGGCGCTTCGTCGGCGCTTCTTCTTTGGCTTTTGTTCCGTTATGTGCGCCCGCTCGGCGTGTTCGGCATCAGCATCCTCGGTGCCATCACGCACAGCGCGGTACAGCTTCTTGCGTCCACCCTTCTTTACGGACGCGCCGTTTTGGCGTACGCCCCCGTTATGCTACTTCTCTCCTTGCCGAGCGGTGTGATCACCGCCGCCCTGCTTTCTGCGGGAGAGCATCTTTTTTTGCATTATCTACCACAAAAGCGAAAGGATCAAGATTTATGAAAAATCCCTTCGAAAGCGGAAAACCGCAAAAAACGCGCGGCGGTCTTCACCTTCCGCACAGAAAAAATACAGCGGCTGTCGAAAGCGTCATCCTTCCTACGCCCGAGAAGGTCTACATCCCCATGCAGATGCATATCGGCGTACCCTGCACCCCCACCGTGTCCGTCGGCGACTACGTGCGTGTCGGCGAAAAGATCGGTGACAGCGATGCGCCCGTTTCCGCACCCGTTCACGCCTCTGTCAGCGGTACCGTTTCGGGTATCTACCCCATGACGCTCGGCGGCGGTACGAGAGCGACCGTCGTTGAGATCACGTCGGACGGCAAAATGGAAGCGGCGGAGCTCACCCCTCCCACCGTGACCGATCGCGAGTCCTTTCTCCGCGCTGTGCGCGAATCGGGACTTGTCGGACTTGGCGGCGCGGGCTTTCCCGTCCATGTGAAGCTGCGCGTTCCCGCAGGCAAAAGCGTCGACACGCTTCTCATCAACGTTGCGGAATGTGAGCCGTATTTGACGAGCGACCACCGCACGGTGCTTGAGGACGGTTGGGACGTGATGAGCGGCGTGTATGCCGTTTTAAATTATCTTGACATTCCCCGCGTTCTCATCTGCGTGGAGGACAATAAGCCCGACGCCATCGAGGCGCTCCAAAGAATCGCCGATTCCTCGGCTGACCCTCTTGACCGTGTGCGTGTGCTTCCCCTGAAGGCGACGTATCCGCAGGGTGCCGAAAAGGTGCTGATCAAGGCGGCAACGGGGAGGGAAGTGCCGAAGGGCGGACTCCCTGCCGACGCAGGCTGTATCGTCATGAACGTTACGGGTGTCGCGAGGCTTGCTGTTTACTTAAAGACAGGTATGCCGCTGGTGTCCAAGCGCGTTACGGTGGACGGAGATGCCGTCGCCGATCCGAAGAACGTTATCGTTCCCATCGGTACACCCATATCCGAGCTTCTTTCCTTCGTCGGCTTAAAGGAAGAGCCGAAAAAGGTGCTGATGGGCGGTCCCATGATGGGCATTTCGCTTGCATCGACCGACGTTCCCGTCGTCAAAAACAACAACGGAATTTTGGCGTTTTCAGAAAAGAGCAGTATGCTGCCGTCCCCCTCTGCCTGCATCCGCTGCGGCAGATGCATCATGCGTTGCCCGATGGGGCTTTCTCCCGTCACGCTCGCTAAGGCATCAGAGAGAGGCGATACGGAAGCCCTTGCGAAAAACGACCTGCTTTCTTGTATGGAATGCGGCTCCTGCGCCTTCGTTTGCCCCGCCCACCGCCCTCTTGTGCAGAACATGCGCATCGGTAAGGGACTCTTGCGTGAAAAAAGTATGAAGAAAGGATAATGTGCTATGAAACTTACCGTTTCCTCCTCGCCCCATTTGCGGAGTGAGGCGTCGACGGCGCGGATCATGGGAGATGTGCTCATTTCTCTCGCCCCCTCCGTGCTCGCGGCGACCTGGTTCTTCGGCTTGCGTGCCTTTCTCGTCATCCTTTTTTCCGTGGCACTTTGTATCGGTCTTGAGGCGCTCTCTCGCCTTGTGATGAAACGGGATAACACCGTTTTTGACGGCTCTGCCGCCGTCACGGGCGTGCTTCTCGCCCTGACCCTCCCTGCCGACATCCCCTTACATTACGTGATCGTCGGCTGTGTGACGGCAATCGTCGTTGTCAAGCAGATGTTTGGCGGTCTCGGCTGTAATTTTGTCAACCCCGCCTTGACGGCACGCATCGTGATGCTCATTTCCTTCCCCGCCGCGACGGTGGGACAGGCGCACAACCTTGCCCTTCCCGATGGCGTGACGGGTGCCACCCCCCTTGCGGGCGGTGAATATGCGTCGCTTTTTGATCTTTTCCTCGGTAAGGTCGGCGGTGCCATGGGAGAAGGCTGCAAGATCGCCATTCTCCTTGGACTCGTCTATCTCCTTGTCCGCCGCATCATTACTCCCGTCATTCCCCTCGTTATGGTGGGCACGGTTGCTCTTTTCAGCCTGATCGTCGGTGAAAATGTCGGACTCCAGGTGCTGTCGGGCGGCCTTCTCTTCGGTGCGGTCTTTATGGCGACCGACTACGTTACCAGCCCCATGACCCTCAAGGGACAGGTGCTGTATGCCGTGGGGTGCGGACTTTTCAGCGTTTTGATCCGCCTGTATGCCAATCTTCCCGAGGGCGTCTCGTATGCCATCGTTTTGATGAACATCGCAACGCCGCTCATTGACCGCGCCTTCCGTCCCCGTCCCTACGGGCAGACGAAAAAGAAAAAGGAGGGAAGAGGATGACCTTCAAAAAGACCTTTCTTCCTGCCCTGATCCTCGCCGCCATCTGTCTTGTTTCGGCGGCGGCACTTGCGCTCACCAATCATCTGACGCATAAAAAGATCGCCGAGGCGGAACGAGAAAAATATTTTGCCGCCGCCGCTGCCGTGTTGCCCGAGGGCGCTTTGCTTCAAGAGCTGGCACACGACGGCGTGGAGGGCTTTGTCGCAAGACGCCCCGACAGCACCGTTCTCGGCTACGCCGTCAAGGCGTCTGCCAAGGGATACGGCGGTGACGTTCTTTGCGTCGTCGGCTTTGATCCTACGGGTAAGATCATCGGTATTTCGGTGGATGCGCCCGACGAAACCCCCGGACTCGGCAACAACGTTACAAAGCCCTCCTTCACCGATCAGCTGATCGGTATGACGAAGCCGCCCGTGCTCGGTGAGGACTTTGACGCCGTGACGAGTGCGACCTATTCCTCGCGCGCCGTCGAGATGGCAGTCGCAGAAGCCTATGCTACCCTCGATCAAATTTTGAAAGGAGAATGACCGTGGCAAAAAAGACTCTTGCTCAGGAGT
>SVTN01000106.1 GCA_015063765.1 Oscillospiraceae bacterium
TTCCGCCATGATATCGCAACCTTGAACTTCCGCTTCTTCAAACGGTCGAGCATGCTCTATTTTATTATCATGGGCGAGAATGAGGACGAAAACATTAAGCAAGCGACTTCTCTTTGCGCCCCAAGCGGCCCCTATGCCCACAGACCGAACGTGCATGTGGACGTTTTTGTTTCGGAGGCGGAGGAGGCACTTTTGCTTGGCAATCTCCCCAAAACAAATATCACTTTACGCTGCGTGGACGTTGCCCGTCTTCTTGCGCTTCACAATCTTGACGACTTAGGTGTCCGCCTGTTCGAAAACGCCGTTCCTACAGATGAGGGAAATAAACGCATCACCGCCTTGGTCATAGGCACGGGAAAGCGTGGTATGGAAATGATCAAGACCCTGTCTTGGTACGGTCAGATGGAGGGTTATCGTCTTGAAATTCATGCTTTTGATGCAGACCCCCACGCAGAGGATCGCTTTACACTTCAAGCACCCGAATTAATGTCCCCAAGCAACAACGGCGTTTATATTCCCGGAGAAGCACAATATAAAATCGTATTCCACGACGGTATTTCCGTAGAGGACGCACGCTTTACCCGTGCATTAGATACCGTCGATACGTCTACTTTTATTTTCGTTTGCTTGGGCGATGATGCCAAGAACCTACGTACTGCCGTCTATTTGAGACAGTATTGGCGCAGAAGACGCATTCCCGACCCCATCATCCAAGCCATCCTTTACGACAGAAAAAATCAAGAAATCCTAAATGAAGCACGCAACTGGAAGGGGCAAGCCTTTGGGATTGAATTTATCGATTCGCTTGAAGAGGTCTATTCGGAAAAGGTCATTCTCTGCTTGGAGCGTGAAAAGGACGCCTTGTTCGCACACACACGTTACGGTGGCGACCTCTCCGACTTCTACCGCTACTCCTACAACTACAATTCCTCAGTCGCATCCGCCTTTCACCGTGAGCTTCGGCGCAAACTGAAAATCGCAGACTTTAAAGCAGGGGAGGATGTGAACGATAAAGACAGAGAACTTGTCGAGCGCATTGAGCACAGGCGCTGGAACGCATACATGCGTGCCGAAGGGTACGTATACAGCGGAAGCCCCGACAGAGCCAGTCGCGACGATCTTGCCAAAATGCATCACAACCTCATTCCCTTTGACGAGCTTTCCGAGGAAGATAAGCGCAAGGATAGCATTGTCGGGATCGGCAAATAATATTTCAAAACAGAAAAGGATACCGATATGAAGCTGAATTACAAAAAAACAATCTTTGTCGGCTTTGCCTTCTTTCTCATCTGCACCTTTTGGCAGGCATACGACACCCTGATCCCCAAGATCCTGACCGACAAGTTCGGTATGCCGCAGACCGTTTCGGGCATCATCATGGCGCTCGACAACATTCTCGCCCTCTTTCTCCTTCCCTTCTTCGGGGCACTCTCCGACCGTCACCGCGGCAAGCGGGGCAAGCGCACTCCCTTTATCGTCATCGGCACCTTGGTCGCCGCGATCCTTCTCGTTTCTCTTTCCTTTGCCGACAACGCGCAGTTGAAGAACGTGGAAGCGGTCTCTAAGGTGGATGACCCTGCCGCACTCTCCACGCTTTACGAGGAATCGGACGAGCTTGATGTGCGCTTTAACGAAAGCAAGGAGATCGACAAAAAGGGAAAGAGCATCAAGGAGCTGTTTACCGAGGAAGAGTTTACCGCAATTCGCTCGGACGATAAGACGGGCAATTACAACGCCTACGTCGTGCCGCTCCGTCAGGCTTACGCCGCACGCGCGACAGCCGCATCTCCCGCACCGCTTATTTTCTTTGCCGTTATTCTGCTCCTCACCCTCGTCGCCATGGGCACCTTCCGTTCTCCCGCCGTGGCGCTCATGCCCGACGTGACCCCCCGTCCTCTGCGCAGTAAGGCGAACGCCATCATCAACCTCATGGGCGCTGTCGGCGGCATTCTCGTTTTGGGGCTCGGCATTGTTTTCGGCACGGGAAAGCCTCAAAATGCCCTCATGTCCTATACCACCTTCTTCGGCATCGTTGCCGCCATCATGGTCGTTTGCCTCATGATCTTCTTATGGCGTGTCAAGGAGCCGAAGCTGGTCGCAGAAATGCAAGAGGAAAGCCGTCTGTTCGGCATCCGTGAGGAAGAGCCCGACGAAAAAGAGAGCGAGGGCGGTAAGCTCCCGCGCGAAAAGCTGTTTTCCCTGCTTCTTATCCTTGCCTCCGTCGTTTTGTGGTTCATGGGTTATAACGCCGTGACGAGCAAATATTCGGTGTATGCGGGCAGCGTTTTAAACCTTGATTACAACGCAACGCTCATCATTGCGCAGGCTGCCGCCATCATTTCCTATGTCCCGATCGGATTTATTTCTTCTCGCTTTGGCAGAAAGAAGACCATCCTTGCAGGCATTTTAATGCTCGGCACCGCCTTCTTCGCCGCATCCTTTATGCGTGCGGGAAGCTCCCCTCTCGTGATGAATATCCTCTTTGCCCTTGCCGGTATCGGTTGGGCGACCATCAGCGTCAACTCTTACCCCATGGTGGTGGAGCTTGCGTCGGGCGGAAACGTCGGCAAATATACCGGCTTCTACTACACCGCCTCTATGGCGGCGCAGACGGCGACCCCCGTGCTTTCGGGTCTTCTCATGGACACCGTCAGCATGACGGCACTCTTCCCTTACGCCACCATTTTCCTTGCTCTTGCTTTCGTCACGATGTTCTTTGTCAAGCACGGAGAAAGCAAAAAAGCCGCCTAAAAAAATCGTCCAAAAGAGCGGCGCAATCTTGACTTTTTGAATTCGTTTTGATACAATACAGTTGTAATATATACTATGGAGGATGTCATGGGCATCATTAACGAACGCTTTATGTTAAAAAACGACACCGCACTCGCGCTTTATGAGGCGGTAAAGGATCTTCCCATCATCGACTACCACTGTCACCTCTCCCCCGAGATGATCGCACGCGACCATACGTTCAAGAACGCGACGGAGCTGTTTCTCGGCGGCGACCACTACAAGTGGCGTCAGATGCGCTCGAACGGCATCGATGAAAAATTCATCACGGGAGATGCGGACGACTATGCAAAGTTTGAAGCCTTCGCACGCACCGTTCCGATGCTGATCGGCAACCCCATCTACCATTGGACGCATCTTGAGTTAAGGAGATACTTTGATATCGACGAGCCCCTCACCGAGGACAACGCGGAAAAGGTGTATGCCATCTGCAACGAGAAGCTTGCCACCCCCGCATTCAGCGCACAGAGCCTGATCAAGCGCTCGAACGTGGACGTCATCTGCACGACGGACGACCCCGCGGACACGCTTGAGCATCACGCGGCGCTGAAGGACTTTTCGACCAAGGTGCTTCCCACCTTCCGTCCCGACAAGGCAACCGATATCGGAAAAGACACCTTTATCCCTTATATCAAGTCGATCGGCGTGAAGAGCTATGACGAGCTTGCATCCTGGCTCGTTTCCCGCATTGCCTTCTTTAATTCGATGGGCTGCCGCCTCTCCGACCACGCGATGGAGTACATTCCCTTCGCCATCGGTGACGCAAAGGCGGTCTTTGAAAAGAAGATGAACGGCGGAGAGCTTTCCGCATTTGAGATCGACGTCTTCAAGACGGCACTTCTTTCCGTTTGCGCCACCGAATATACAAAGCTCGGTTGGACGATGCAGCTGCATATCGGCGCAATGCGTAACAACAACAAAAGAATGTATGAGAAGCTGGGTCCCGACACGGGCTACGACTCCATCAACGATCTCGCGATCGCAGAGCCCCTTTCCCGCTTCCTTGACCATCTTGAGTATGCGGATGCCCTTCCCAAGACCATTCTTTATACCCTCAACCCCAAGGACAACTACGTTCTCGGCACCATGCTCGGTAACTTCCAAAAGGCGCCCACGGCAGGTAAGATCCAATTCGGCTCGGGCTGGTGGTTCAACGATCAGAGGGACGGTATGGTAGAGCAGATGAAGGCGCTTGCCAACCTCGGTATGATCTCCCGCTTTGTCGGCATGCTGACCGACAGCCGCAGCTTTGTTTCCTACCCTCGCCACGAGTATTTCCGCCGCATCATGTGCAACCTCATCGGTACCTGGGTGGAGGACGGCGAATATCCCCGCGATATGAAGCGTCTTGAAAAAATCGTTTCGGGCATTGCTTACTACAACGCAAAATCGTATTTTAATTTCTAATTTTAAGGAGTAAGATATCATGGAAAAGTTTGTTCCCGTTGTCGTGATCAAGGAGCTATCCGAGACCGACAAGATCCTGACCGCCCTGAAGCAGAGCGGTATCCACACCGCAGAGATCACCTTCCGCACCGCATGTGCCGCTGAGGCGATCGCTTATGCTGTCAAGAATTACCCCGATATGGAGATCGGCGCAGGCACCGTCATCAATGCAAAGCAGTGCGAAGAGGCACTTGCGGCAGGCGCGACCTTTATCGTTTCTCCCGGTCTTTCCGAAAGCGTGGCAAAGATCTGCGCCGCAAAGAACATTCCCTACTATCCCGGATGCGTCACTCCCACCGAGATCATGGCGGCGCTTGAGCTTGGCATCACCACCGTCAAGTTCTTCCCTGCAAACGTTTACGGGGGACTCAAGGCGCTCAAGGCCCTCTCCGCTCCCTTCCCGCAGGTCAAGTTCATCCCCACGGGCGGTGTTGACAGAAGCAACATTGATGAATTCTTAGCCTTTGACAAGATCGCTGCCATCGGCGGTAGCTTCTTCGTCAAGGAAGCACTTGAAAAAATGGAGGCAGAAAAATGAAAAAGGTAGTTACATTTGGCGAATTGATGCTCAGACTTGCTCCGAACGGCTATTACCGTTTCTTCCAGAACGATCAGATGCAGGCAACCTTCGGCGGCGGTGAAGCCAACGTTGCCGTTTCGCTTGCAAACTACGGTCTTGAAAGCGCCTACGTCACCAAGCTCCCGAAGCACGCCATCGGTGAAGCGGCTGTCAGCTCTCTTCGCTACTTTGGCGTTGACACATCGAAAGTGGTAAGAGGCGGCGACCGCGTCGGTATCTACTATCTTGAGAAGGGCGCATCCCAGCGCGGCTCGGTCTGCATCTACGACCGTGCGCACTCGGCGATTGCAGAAGCAAAGCGCGAGGATTTTGATTGGGATGCTATTTTCGAGGGTGCGGATTGGTTCCACTTTACCGGCATCACCCCCGCGCTCGGCGGAAATCTTGTCGACATCTGCCTTGATGCCTGCCGTGCGGCAAAGGCAAAGGGCGTGAAGATCTCCTGCGACCTCAACTACAGAGGCAAGCTCTGGACGAGAGCCGAGGCAAGAGAAGCCATGACCAAGCTTTGCGAGTACGTGGACGTTTGCATCTCCAACGAAGAGGACGCCAAGGACGTCTTCGGCATTGAGGCTGAGGGCACCGATATCTACGGCGGTAAGCTCAACCATGAGGGCTACAAGTCGGTAGCAAAGCAGCTTGCCGATAAGTTTGGCTTTGAGAAGGTTGCCATCACCCTGCGTTCCTCCATCTCGGCGAGCGACAACGACTGGGCAGGCATGCTCTATGACGGCGAGAACTACTGCTTCTCCAAGAGCTACCATCTGCATATCGTTGACCGTGTGGGCGGCGGCGACTCCTTCGGCGGCGGTCTGATCTATTCCCTGCTTTCGGGCAAGGATACCCAGAGTGCCATCGAATTTGCCGTTGCGGCATCCGCACTCAAGCATTCTGTTGAGGGCGACTACAACCGCGTGTCGGTCAGCGAGGTCGAAAAGCTCGCAGGCGGCGACGGCTCGGGCAGAGTACAGAGATAAGTTTTTTAAAATGCCGATGAGTGAATTGTCAATTGAAGTGCAACACTTTTAACGAAAACGTTGCAATTCCAAATTCCAAGAATCCTGAGCAGAAATAAAATTTAAACATTTGCGGGGTCTGTTGTTAATTAACGACAGATTCCGC
>SVTN01000107.1 GCA_015063765.1 Oscillospiraceae bacterium
TTCCACCGAGACCTTGATGGGACGCTTGAAAACCATCGCCGAGGCGGAGGGAATTTCCTTGACGGATGACGGCGCTTTCCTGATTGCCCGTATGGCGGCAGGCGGTATGCGCGATGCAATCAGCCTCTTTGAGCTTTGTGCAGGCGGTGGCGGTGTGATCGATGAGGCGCTCGCCTCCTCCATTTTGGGTGTCGGCAATCGCAGCGCGATCTTTTCTGTCGTAAAGAGCATTGCAGAGAGCAATTACGAGGCGATCTTTTCCGCGGTCAACGACATTATGATGCATTCGGGCGATCTCTCCGTCTTTTGGCAAGAGCTGATCGATGTATATCGGGATATGATGGTATGCAAAACCTGCCGTGATGCGCGTGCTTATCTTGATGTCACTGAAACAGAATACGATGCTTTAAAGGACCTTGCAAAGGCGTTTTCGATGGAAACGCTGGTGTATCACACGCGCCTTCTCGAAGCGGCACTCCCGTCGCTTCAAAAAGCAACGGTTGCCAAGCGCAGCACGGCAGAGCTGACCTTGATCCGCCTGTGTGAGCCCCGTCTTTCTTCCGATGCGACCGCACTCCTTTCGCGCGTGGCAAAGCTGGAAGAGGAGATCTCGCGGCTTCGACTTGGTATCCCCTCTGAGCCTGTTGTGGCGGAAAAGGTTGAAGTACAAGAACCTGTTAAAGACGAAACAACAGAGATTAAAAAAGAATCCGCAACAAAAGCCTTGGCAGAAGACGATTACAAAGCGCTTCCGTATTGGTCGAGATTGCTTGAAACGCTCATGGAGCGCAAGCCATCTTTGATGGGCTTCTTCCAAAAATCCCGCGGCTATTATAGCAAAGAAAAGGGCTTTTTGATCAAGGTAGGGGGCGAATTTGCCGCAAGCTTGATTGCAGGTCCTGACATATCCTTGACGCTGAAAACCTTGCTTTCCGAGTTTGAAGGGCGCAATATTCTCGCAGAACCGTTTACCGTGCTTTCCGATGCTAAGGTGAAAAGCGACGCGATCCATGTTATTGACGAGCTCGAGGAGCTCATTGGACAAAGTGAATAAATCGACGGAGGGTCATTATGAAAGTTAGAATTCCCCAACAGGGCGGCATGAGTAACATGTCCGAAATGCTGAAAAAGGCACAAAAGATGCAAGAGGAAATGGCTGCAACCCAGGCAGCTCTTGAAGAGAAGGAGTATGAGGTTTCCGCAGGCGGCGGTGCCGTTACGGTTAAGATTAGCGGCAAGCGCGAAATTTTGGCGCTTGACATTGATCCCGATGTGGTAGATCCCGATGATGTGGAAATGCTTTCCGATATTTTGATTGCCGCCATCAATGAAGCGATCAAAAAGGTAGATTCCGTGTCTGAAGAGGAAATGGCAAAGATCTCGGGGCAGATGGGTCTGCCCGGTATGTTCTGATATGGCGGAATATGTGCTTCCTTTACAAGAGCTGATCGACGCCTTTCGTAAGCTTCCCGGAATTGGAAGCAAAACGGCGGCGCGACTCGCTTTTGCTGTTCTGAATTTTAGCGAAGCGGATGCTGAAGCCTTCGCTCATGCTGTTTTAAACGCCAAACAGAATCTCCATACCTGTCCCGTATGCTGTAATATTTCTGTTGAAGGGCTTTGTCCCGTTTGTATGGACGACACGCGCGACAAGAGTCTGATTTGTGTGGTGGAAAACACAAGGGACGTTATGGCGTTTGAGCGCATTAGGGAATATCGCGGTACATATCACGTCCTTGGTGGAGTCCTTTCTCCCATGCACGGCGTAGGTCCTGAGCAGCTTCATGTGAAGGAGCTTTTTGCCCGCCTTTCCGGTGATGATGTGCAAGAGGTTCTGATCGCAACCAATCCCACAGTCGAAGGGGAAGCGACCGCCTCTTATCTTGCGAAGATGCTTCGTCCTTTCGGTGTAAAGGTTTCAAGACTTGCCTACGGACTTCCTGTGGGCGGTGATCTTGAATATGCTGACGAGGTGACGTTGCACCGCGCCATTGAAGGACGTCGCCCCATCTAAACCTAAAATTCAAGGAAAGATCCATGAATCAAACGAAAATTCTCGGTGAGGCGATCACTTTTCGGTATTTGCCCACCGATCTCTTCACCACCGACTATTTTTCGGTGCATTTTATATTGCCCCTTGCCAAGGATACCGTCGCCGGATACACGCTATTAAGCAAGCTCTTTAAAAAAGGGTGCCGCGCATATCCGTCGCAGGGCGCTTTTGCCAAGCGATTAGAGGAGCTGTATGCGTCTTCGCTTGGCATTTCTGTATCAAAGCAGGGCGAGCAGCAAATGCTCTCTTTGAGCATAGAGTTTTTATCCTCTCGTTTTGTTTATGACGGGGTAGACGTGGCTTCCGAAGCATGTAAGCTGCTTTCTGATGTCATTTGTGACCCTTATTTGGAAAACGGCGTTTTCTCCGCTTCGTTTGTAGAGCGTGAAAAAATCGCTTTAAAGGATCAGCTACGTGCCACCATCAACGATAAACGCTCCTACGTTTTGAAGCGTTGCCGCGAGGTCATGTGTGAGGGCGAAGCCTATAGCCTCGCATTAGAAGGCACGGAAGAGAGCATTGATTCCATCACGCCGGCATCCCTGTGGGCTTTGTATCAAAAAATGCTGTCTGAAGCAAAAATAGAAATATTTTATGTTGGAAGAGAAACGGAGCAGGTGGCAGAAGCGCGTGCACGCGCGCTTGCTGAGAGATTCGCTGTACGGCATCCCCAACGCTGTGACACCGTCCTCGTTCCTCACGCCAAGACGGTAAAGCGTGTTACAGAGTCTGTTGATGCGAAGCAGGGAAAGCTTGCGATGGGATTCCGTACGGGAATTGAAAAAGATACAAGCATCAAGGACAAGGATGCACTTTTGCTTTTTAACATCATCTACGGAACCTCTCCCGTTTCCAAGCTTTTCATGAATGTCAGGGAGAAGCGTAGTCTTTGCTATTATTGCTCCTCGCGCAACGACAACCAAAAGGGCATTCTTTTTGTACAGTCGGGTGTGGAGAACGATAAAGCTCAAGAAGCTGAGGAAGAGATCCTGATCCAGCTGCAAGAGATCCGTGACGGACACATTGATGAAGCGGAAATGATTGCGGCAAAGCAGGCGTTTCGCGATATGACGCGCTCTGTTTCCGACAGCCCTTATATGCTAGAGCAATGGTATTTAAAGCGTTCTATGTTAGGCGATAATCGCACTCCGCAGGAAATGAATGAGGCGATTGAAGCTTTAACCCTTGAAGATGTATCGCTTGCCGCACGAAAAATTACACTTGATACGGTATTTTTCTTGCGAGGGGACGGAGAAGAGGAGGCGGAAAACGATGGGCAGCTTTGAATGCTTTGAAAATGCTGTTCTCGGTGAGAAGTACTATAAAACCGTGCATCCCTCCGGTTTTACGATACTGATCTATCCGAAAAAGCTCAGCACCTCATACGTGATGCTTTCAACGCGTTACGGATCGCTTGAAAAAACCTTTCGCGCGGGGAACGACGAATTTTGTACCGTTCCCGACGGTGTAGCACATTTTTTAGAGCACAAGCTTTTTGAAGAAGAGGACGGGAGTGACGCGTTTGCCAAATTTGCACCGCTTGGTGCTTCCGCGAACGCTTTTACCTCTCACGAAATGACATCTTATCTCTTTTCCACAACAGATTGCCTGACTGAATCCCTTGCGGTTCTTTTGGATTTTGTAACACACCCTTATTTTACGGACGAAAACGTCCGCAAGGAGCAGGGAATTATTGCGCAAGAGATTGGAATGTGTCAGGATGATCCGCAAAACAGGCTTTACTATTCGCTTCTTGAGGGACTTTACCGCGAGCATAACATCCGTATCGATATCGCGGGAACTGTAAAGAGCATTTCCGAAATTACGCCTGAAATCCTTTATCGCTGTTACCGCACCTTTTATCAGCTTTCGAATATGGTGTTGGCTGTATGCGGCGACATTGCGCCGGAAACTGTGCTTGAAATTGCAGACCGTGTTCTTCCGCAAAAAGCGGAAAATCGCGAAATTGAATGCGTATATCCGCAAGAGGACTCCCGTATCGAAAGAGCTTACACCGAGCTTCATATGGCGGTTGCAACGCCCATGCTCGCTTTGGGTGTGAAGGATCTTACGCAGTTTAAGACCCCCGGCGACAGGATGCGATACGGCGTCTTAGCCGAAATGCTTGGAAAATGCTATTTTTCACGCTCGGCAGAATTCTATAACGAGCTTTATGACGCCGGGCTTTTTGCCAAGACCATCAACTATTCCTTTGATATGTTGAACTCGTGTTCGTATCTTATGATCACAGCGGAGAGTGAAAAGCCGAACGAGCTTTTTGAAAGAACAAAGAACCTGCTCCAAAATATCAGCGGAAATTTGCCTTCAGAAGAAGACTTCTTGCGTATCAAGCGCGTCATGTATTCGAATCACATTCGTAGCTTTGACAGCACGGAGAACATTGCGTTTGCGCTTACGGAAAGCTTTTTGCAGGGCGGTGATGTTTTTGAAATCGGTGACATTATTTCTTCTGTCACCTATGAAGAGTTCACCCGTTTTGCGTGTGCGTTTTTCGATGGAAAGGAGTTTGCTCTTTCTGTCATCTATCCATCTACGAAGGAGAAAAGCTAATGCTTTATATTTCTCAAATTTCCTTCCCGGGGCTGGGAATTGAGCCGTTTACGCTGAATTCCGTTGCCTTTAGTATCGGAAAGTTTTCGATTGCCTATTATGGCATCATTATTACGTTTGGCATCGTACTTGCCGCCCTTTATGTGATTTGGCGTGCAAAGCACAGGGGAATCAGCGCAGATACCATTCTTGATATCGCTTTGCTTGTGGTTCCTTGCGGCGTGATCGGGGCAAGGTTGTATTATGTCCTGACCTCCTTAGATCAATTTCATAGCTTAGGCGATGTTTTTGATATTCGATCGGGCGGACTTGCGATCTACGGTGGAATTATTGCGGGAGCGATTGCTGTGATCATTATGGCACGGGTCAAAAAGATCAATTTCTTTTTGCTTGCCGATATGATCACGCCTGCGGTTCTTATCGGGCAAATTTTAGGCCGCTGGGGCAATTTCTTCAATGCTGAGGCATATGGAAGCGCGACCGATCTTCCTTGGCGTATGGGGCTTTTTAAAGGGGGAGAATGGATCTACGTTCACCCGACCTTCCTTTACGAATCTCTTTGGAACCTTCTCGGCTTTGTGCTGATCAATATTTTTTATGGCTTCAAGGCAGAGAAAACGCATAAAAAGTACGATGGACAGATCTTTTTGATGGTCTTTTCCTGGTACGGCTTCGGAAGAATGCTGATCGAGGGCTTGCGTACAGACAGCCTATACGTCGGCCCCTTCCGTATTTCGCAGGTGCTGGGGCTTCTGTTCTTTGTTGCCGGTGTCGGACTGCTTCTATATCATCATTTCACAAAAACGGATATGCTTTTTCAACCGATCAAGGACGAAAAGGCAGGGAAGGACTAATATCATATGGCAATTTTAATTGACGGAAAAGCGACGTCTGCGGCAATGAAGGACGAGCTTAAGCTGAAGATCGCTGCCTTTACGGAAAAAAACGGCTTTGCTCCCGGACTTTCCGTAATTATCGTCGGAGATGATCCCGCCTCCGCGGTTTATGTGCGCAATAAAGAAAACGCATGTGCCGCTGTGGGCATCAAATCTACCACCTACAGGCTTTCGGGAGAAACGACCGAGGAGGAGCTTCTCGCTCTTATCCGCCGCCTGAACGCCGACAAGGATGTACACGGTATTCTCGTGCAGCTTCCTCTTCCCAAACAGATCTGCGAAGAAACGGTGCTTGCAACCATTTCCCCGAATAAGGACGTAGACGCCTTCCATGCGCAAAACGTCGGTCATATCATGATCGGAAACTACCGTTTCCTTCCTTGT
>SVTN01000108.1 GCA_015063765.1 Oscillospiraceae bacterium
GAACTACACCGAGGGAAAGGGCTGGCACGACGCCCGCATCATCCCTTACCAGAACCTTTCTCTTTCTCCCGCATCCATGGTTTTCCACTACGGACAGGAGATGTTTGAGGGTCTGAAGGCTTACATGGGCGACGACGGAAAGGCATACCTCTTCCGCCCCGACATGAACGCGAAGCGCGCCAATCAGTCCAACGACCGTCTTTGCATCCCCCACATTCCCGAGGAGGACTTCGTAGAGGCTGTCCGCGCTGTGGTTGAGGTGGATAAGGATTGGATCCCCACCGAGCCCGGCACCTCGCTCTACATCCGCCCCTTTGTCATCGCTACCGACGACTTCCTCGGCGTTGCTCCCTCGAAGACCTATCTCTTCATGGTCATTCTTTCTCCCTCCGGCGCATACTATGAGAGCGGTCTTGCTCCCGTAGGCATTTGGATCGAGGACGAATACGTCCGTGCCGTCAAGGGCGGTATGGGCTTCGCCAAGACGGGCGGTAACTATGCCGCATCTCTGATCGCACAGGTCAAGGCACACGACGACGGCTATTCGCAGGTTCTTTGGCTTGACGGTGTAGAGAGAAAGTACATCGAAGAAGTCGGTGCTATGAATATCTTCTTCAAGATCGCAGGCAAGATCGTCACGCCGATGCTGAACGGCTCTATTCTTCCCGGTGTTACGAGAAACTCCGTTCTCACCCTCTGCCGCGCTTGGGGCTATGAGGTGGAGGAGCGCCGCATCTCGGTCGACGAGCTGGTGGCTGCCGCGAAGAATGGCACGCTGGAGGAGGTCTTCGGCACGGGTACTGCCGCTGTCGTTTCTCCCGTCGGCAAGCTCCGTTACATGAATGACGTGATGCAGATCGGCGGCGGTGAGATCGGCGAGTTGACCCAAAAGCTCTATGACGAGATCACCGGCATCCAGTGGGGACGCCGCGACGATCCCTTCGGCTGGAGAATGGAAGTCTGATTTTAGCATTTTTTTGCAAGGCTGTTTGTACGCAAACAGCCTTGCTTTCCTCTTAAAATGTAAATAATGGATTGTATTTTTGCAAACATATATTTACATTTATGCTATATTCCGGAAAGGAAGTCAAAACATGGAAAAGAAACAACATATTGACACCGTATGCGTGCAGGGCGGTTATACCCCCGGCAACGGTGAACCAAGACAGATCCCCATCGTCCAAAGCACCACCTTCAAGTATGCGACGGGCGACGATATGGGCAAGCTCTTCGACCTTGAGGCGTCGGGCTACTTCTACTCCCGTCTGCAGAACCCCACCTGTGACACGGTGGCGGCAAAGATCTGCGCGATGGAGGGCGGTACAGCTGCTATGCTGACCTCTTCGGGTCAGGCGGCAAACTTCTTTGCCGTGTTCAACATTGCAAACGCAGGCGACCACGTGGTGGCATCCTCTGCGATCTACGGCGGTACCTTCAACCTCTTCTCGGTGACCATGAAGAAGATGGGCATCGATTTTACCTTTGTCAGCCCCACGGCGACGAAGGAGGAGCTCTCTGCCGCATTCCGTCCCAACACCAAGGCACTCTTTGGCGAGACCATCGCCAACCCTGCCCTCAACGTGCTTGATATTGAGCTGTTTGCCGAGGTCGCACACGCGCACGGCGTTCCGCTCATCATCGACAACACCTTTGCGACCCCCGCGCATTGCCGTCCCTTTGAATGGGGTGCGGATATCGTGACCCATTCCACCACCAAGTATATGGATGGTCACGGCTCCTGCGTTGGCGGTGCGATCGTGGACAGCGGTAAGTTTGATTGGATGGCGCACGCCGAGAAGTTCCCCGGTCTCACCACCCCCGACGACAGCTATCACGGCATCACCTACGCCGAGCGCTTCGGCAAGGAGGGTGCATTCATCACCAAGGCGACAGCACAGCTGATGCGCGACCTTGGCACCACTCAGTCCCCCATGTCCGCGTTTATCCTCGGACTCGGACTTGAGAGCCTGCACGTCCGCATGAAGAAGCACTTTGAAAACGGTCTTGCCGTGGCAAAGTATCTTTCCGCGCACGAGAAGATCTCTTGGGTCAAGTTCCCCGCGCTCGAAGGCGATTCCGACTACGCGCTTGCGAAGAAATATATGCCGAACGGCACCTGCGGTGTCGTCAGCTTTGGCGTGAAGGGCGGAAGAGCCGCAGCAGAGAAGTTTATGGCAGGTCTTAAGATCGCCGCCATCGAAACGCACGTTGCAGACGCGCGCAGCTGCTGCCTGCATCCCGCATCCACCACCCACCGCCAGCTCTCCGACGCTGAGCTTGAGGCGTGCGGCGTTTCGGCAGATCTTGTGAGATTTTCTTGCGGCATCGAGGCGGCAGAGGATCTCATTGCCGACATTGAGCAAGCACTTGCTGCCATCTGATTTTTAAAACCGTAAGGAAAGGAGCGATGAGCTATGCCGATTCGCATACCCAATGAGCTTCCCGCCACCAAAACGCTGGCAGAGGAAAACATTTTCGTCATGACCGAGACGAGAGCACAGACCCAGGATATCCGTCCTCTACAAATTGCGGTGCTCAATCTCATGCCCACCAAGATCGACACCGAGACACAGCTCTCGCGCCTGCTCGGTAACTCTCCGCTTCAGGTGGAGCTCACGCTTTTGCATACCAAAACGCACAAGTCGAAAAACACCTCTGAAGAGCATCTTCTCGCCTTTTACAAGACCTTTGACGACGTCAAGGAGCAAAAATTCGACGGTCTGATCATCACGGGTGCGCCCGTTGAGCAGATGGCGTTTGAAGAGGTCGAATATTGGGATGAGCTTTGCGAGATCATGGAGTGGAGTAAAACGCACGTGCACAGCACCTTCCATATCTGTTGGGGGGCGCAGGCGGCACTCTACTACCACTACGGCATCAAAAAGTATCCCCTCGCTGAAAAGATGTTCGGCGTATTTGAGCACAGTGTGCTTGATCGCAAATCCATGCTCTTCCGCGGCTTTGACGACAGCTTCTACGTGCCGCACTCCCGTCATACCGAGGTCAGGGAAGAGGATATTGCCGCATGCCCCGAATTGACCATTCTCTCGGTATCCCCCAAGGCGGGTGTCTACGCCGTCAAGGCGAAGGAGGGAAGACAGATCTTCATCACGGGACACTCGGAGTACGATCCCGATACCCTTGCCAAGGAGTTCTTCCGCGACCTCTCGCAGGGCAAACTGATCCGCGTTCCCGAAAATTATTTCCCGAACGACAACCACGAAAACCCTCCGCTCGTGCTTTGGCGCGCGCACGCAAATCTCCTCTATTCCAACTGGCTCAACTACTTTGTTTACCAGACGACCCCCTACGATTTGGATACGATGGGAAAATAAACAAAAAATTTACAAATGGACCGAAGTTGATTTCGGTCCATTTTTCTTTTTGATATGTAAACTGTTGTTTACAAATTTTAATCGAACCCGAACATAAAATAGGGCAGAATGTAGTCAAAACGCACAAGATGTGAACAGAAATTTCGACAAAATAACTAAATTGATGAAATTCCTTTAAAAGTGTTGCTTTTATAAAGGATTATTAGTATAATATAAGTTAGGATTGTATCCCCTACAGTAGTTTTGTCTTTTAATCTTAAGGAAAACAACCGTGGGGAAGGGTAAAACATTTCAATGCTGTTTTGGAAGGAAAGACTGTATGAAGATCAAGCTTAGACTCCTGTCGCTTTTGCTTGTGGCGATTCTGCTTTTGCCGATGCTTCCCATCGGATCGGTAGCTGCCGCGGATGCACAGACGAGCTATACCAAAAACAAGGTGGTCTCTGTCCTGTTCGATAACTCGGGCTCGATGAATGACCCCGACCACCGTTGGGATTACGCCAGATATGCGCTTCAAACGCTGATGGCGACGCTTGGCGAAAACGATACCTTGATCATCACACCGATGAACGACGAATACGGATACACGGTTGAGGATTATGATTCCGATTTCGTGGTCGTTGACTTAAAGGCGCCCGACCGCGAGGCAGAGATCGACCGTGTGCTGGACGTCAACTTTTTGCCCTCTTCCGCCAGCTCTCTGAGCGGCGGCACGCCCCCCGAAAGCATAGGGATCGCCGTGGATCAGCTGGTCAAGCGCTACGGCATGAAAAAGACGACCGAGATCTCTGCAGACGAGAAAAGCGAAAACGAGTATTTTCTTGTGGTCCTGACCGACGGTGCCTTCAAGGGCTGCTCGACCGCGGATGATACGGCACTCTATTTCAAGGACGACCTTTCCAAATACGCTTTCTTCCAGAGCATTTACATCAGCTTCACTGCGGATGCGGTAGACCTGAGCACGGCTGCCGCACTGAAGGATAAGGCAAACTTCACCTCTTACAATGCGGCAAGCAGCAATGCCATCGGCAGCGTTATGAGAGATGTTGCCAACCGCATCACAGGCAGATACGTTTTTGAAAACGCGTCTGTCAGTGGCAATACCGTCCGCATTCCGCTTGATAATGTCGGCTTCGGTTTGCGCAGCGTGACGGTCATGGCGACCAATACCAACGCGCGCTTTGATTCGGCAACCTATAACGGCACACCCATCGCCGCAAGCCACGACGCGCACTTTGCGTCGGCTGCCCCCGGCTTGATGCAGGACGGCTTTACCACCGTGCTCAGCCGCGGTGGCAATACCGCCTTTACGGGTGGCGAGATCGTTCTTACCTTGAAGCAAGCCCCCGGCGCGGGCGCGGCGATCTCGGTACTGCTTGAGCCGGCACTCGTGCTCGAGCCTGTCATTGAGGTGGAGGATGCGGGCGGCAGAAAAGAGATTGATTCCGCCTACATCAACAGCCAGATGAAAACGGGCGACAGCGTGTACATCGGGTACCGCATTGTGGAGCAGGGAACCGGGAACGTGGTCGACCCCGCCAAGCTCGGCGGTGTTTCCTCGGCACGTGTGACCTATGACGGCGACACCTACGCCCCCGGTGCAGAGATAACGCTGGTAGAGGGTAAGCGCGAGATCGCTGTTTCGGTCAACATGCTTGGTGATAAATATTCTCTTTACGCATCCCTTCCGTGCGTGGTACTGAACGACCCCACCTCCTTCCGTGTGGAATACAGCGAAATCGACGTAAAGGATAAGACCACCTTTGAAACCACCTTTACGGTGTACGATAACAACGTGGCGGTCACGGCGGGAGAGCTCAACGACTTCGACGTCACAGTCCTTTTGATGAACGAGGATGGCAAGAGCGGAACCCCCATGTCCGCGGTGCGTAAGAACAGCGACGGTACCTTCACCGTGACCCTTGACACGGCGGGCAAGGAATACGGCACCTACACCGTGCGCGCGCAGATCAAGGACAAGGACAAAAACCTTCGCACGGTGGACGTTCCCATCGGCTATTATCCCGAGGGCTTGGCGCTTGTCAATCTCGGCACGGACACCCTCTCGAAGACGCTCTACGGCATCCTTCAGAATACCGACGGCTTCCGCTTCGCCTTAACGGCGGGCAAGGACGCGGAGAAGGTCGACCTTCCCTTTGAGAACGCGCTCCTTTCCTACAAGCTGACGGTCGGCGGTGTGGATGTGACCGAGCACGCAGAGATCAGCGGCAACACCCTTACCTTTGTCCCCACGCCCGAAGCACTCGGTGAGCTTGCGGGCAAAACGGGCGACTATGATGTTGTCTTAACGGTGACCTTCAAGGGTCTTAAGACCGAAACGGTCGAGTGTAAAAATAAACTCACCCTCACTCCCACCGTCTTTGAGGTCGTGCCGCTCACCCCCACGGGTGCGGTTGACCGCTTTGCGCTGAAGAAAAACGCGAACACCATCTCCTTTAAGGTGTTGCGTGACGGCGTGGCTCTACCGCTTGAAGAGCTGCAGGCGGCAGTTGGCGG
>SVTN01000109.1 GCA_015063765.1 Oscillospiraceae bacterium
TTTTGTGGTGCTTGCAGGGGCGGCTGTCAGCCTTGCGGGGCTTCTTTCCTTTGTTGGACTTCTCGTGCCGCACGCCGTGCGCCGCTTTTCAGGTGCGTCGCACAAGCATCTTTTGCCGCTCGCGTTTCTGTATGGCGGCGGCTTCGTTTCGCTGTGCGACACTCTCTCGCGTGTGATCCTTGCTCCCTATGAAATTCCCGTCGGCATTCCCATGGCGCTCATCGGCGCCCCCTTCTTCCTCTTTATCCTCATCAAAAAGAAGGGAGGACACCGCCGTGCTTGAATTCTCAAATCTCACCGTTGGATACGGAAATACTCCCGTTTTAAGTAACCTTTCCCTTACCCTTCGGGAAGGAACGCTTACCGCCGTGATAGGTCCGAACGGATGCGGAAAAAGCACCCTTTTCAAAACCGCCCTCGGACTCCTTCCGCCCCTTTCGGGCACCGTTCTTTTGGACGGTAAGCCCATCGCCGCGATGCGCCGCATTGAGGTCGCGCGTCACATCTCTTACCTCGCCCAAAGCAAGGATACCCCCGAGATGACCGTCCGCCAAGCGGTGCTTCACGGCCGCTTCCCATATTTATCTTATCCGCGCTTTTATCGGGAAGAGGACCGCGCCATCGCCCACGCCGCCATGAAAAAAATGGGCATTCTCCCGTATGCGGATACGCCGCTTTCCCTTCTTTCGGGCGGGGAAAAGCAAAACGCCTATATCGCCATGGCGCTAGCCCAGAATACGCAAACGCTTCTTTTGGACGAACCGACCTCCTTCCTCGATGTTCGTCATGCACACGCCCTTTTAAAAACACTGAAGGAGCTTGCAAAAGAGGGAAGAGCCGTCGCTCTCGTCATGCACGACCTGCCCCTTGCCTTTTCCTTTGCGGACAGCGTTGCCGTTTTGGCGGACGGCGGGCTTCTTATCTGCGATACGCCCGAGCGCGTGCTTTCTTCGGGTGCTGTGCGCGAAGCCCTTGGTGTTGACCTTCTTTATTCGGATACAGCGGGCTACTATTATCGGTATTAATTTTGAAAAAAGGCTTGAAAAAACTGCATTTTCATGCTACAATGTAGCAGAAAAAACATGAGGAGGAACTTATGCTAACCTATTTACATTGCTATGCCGACGACCTTTGGGAGAGCTACGAGAAGGCAGGTCTTTTGAAGGGCAGCTACGGCATTCGCTTTTGCCAGAACGTCTTTCTGCCCGACGAGCTGCGCTTTAATATAACTGCCGCTAAGGGGACTCCCCTTTACGAATACATCAAAAAGCACAAATGCCCCTTTTACGTTGACCGTCTGCAGGGCGGCGTCATCATGTACGACTATACTTACGACCCTGCGCTCATCAAGGAATATGAGGATATGCTGGGCGACGGCTTTCTCGGCTTCCAAATGCACGAATGGCTCTCGAATTACCGTGGCGACGTCACCTTTAAGCTCGCCGAGCTATCTAAGGAGGATTGGACGGAGGAGAAGATCGAGGCGCATATCCGCAAAAAGTATCCCTATACCAATCTCTTCCTTGAATCCATGACCCTCTCCGAGATCGCTTCGGCAGGCAAGCCCGAAACGGCAAAGCAAATGTACGACAACATGACCGCCATCTATAAGGACAGAGCCTCGAAATACAAGCTTGTCCCTGCGGACAGTTACTACATGATGTTCCCCTTTGAAGCGGAAATGGGTGCAAAGCTCCTCATGCCCGAGGTCGGCTTCCAGATCCCCGATACCCGCATCCAAATGTGCTTTGCTCGCGGCGTTGCGCGCGCCTACGGCATCAAGCTCGGCGCGTATTACGAGCCTTGGGGCGGCAAGCCCTTTACCGCCTGCTGTTACGAGGACGACGAAAAGAACGAATGGCATCTCTCGAACGCTGCAGGAGAATTTCCTTTCGTCACGGGCGGACCTAATGGCGGTAGCTCCCGCTCGCTCCAATGGCGCATCCATCTCTATGCCTACCTTTCTAACTGCGACTATATCTGTGAGGAATGGGGCGGCTACAACACCTTCTCCGATCGCAAAAACGCAGTTCTTTCGGAGTACGGTATTGTCAAAAAGCGCTTTATTGACTTTGTAGAAAAGTATCCCGATGTCGGTGAAAAGGTAGCCCCCGTCGCCGCCGTTCTCTCAAACGATCTGCCCTGCCTCACGCTCGGCAGAGATCTTCCCGAGGATGTCAAGACCTACCTTGACGAGCCGCTTGAGGGCGAACGCCTTGAAAAATGGACGCGCTTAAAGTACGACGTTGCCAAGATCTTCTCAAATTCTGTTCCCATGCTGGGCGACGAAACGCAGGTGCTCCTCAATTCCGATGTGCCCGACGCTGTCGATCTGCTCAACGAGGGCGACGGCAAGGCGCTCGAAAAATACGACTACCTCGTTAATCTCACATGCGACCCCGCATTTGAAAAGAAGCACCCGAACTGCATCACACCCGACGAGGTGACCGAAAAGCTCCACGAGCTTCTTCCTTGCCGTGTGGACGGCGGCTTCCATGTCGTTGTCAATAAACGGGGAGAAGACGGGTATTATCTCTCCGTCTTCAACCATAGCGGTGTTACCCGCTCGGTTGCCGAGGGCGAGAAGGTCCTTCCCGAAGCAGAGAAGATCGCCGTGATCACCTTGAAGGACGGTCGCATTCTCACACCGCTTGAGGGAAGCGATAAGGTCGTCTTTAAAAACGGCAAATATCATGTCATTCTTGGCGGCGGCGAATGGTTCTTCGCCAAATTTTAAACAAAGAAAAATCCGATTTCCGTTTGGAAATCGG
Source organism: Oscillospiraceae bacterium (assembly GCA_015063765.1). GTDB lineage: Bacteria > Bacillota > Clostridia > Oscillospirales > CAG-272 > UBA1740. Next base: position 2,772 of record SVTN01000109.1, read on the forward strand.
ATTTTTTACACGATAGCCCCGCTACGCAAAAATATTTTTGAAAAAACCCGAACTTTTTTTCAAAACCCTCTTGCTTTTTTCGAAAACGTGTGCTATAATAGCAACGTTCGATCAACGGCCCGTTGGTCAAGCGGTTAAGACGCTAGCCTCTCACGCTGGAAACATGGGTTCGATTCCCGTACGGGTCACCAGAACGAAGCACCTCATTTGAGGTGCTTTTTTCGTTCTGATGACCCGTCGGGCGAACCCAGCGCACGCAGACTGCTATGGCTTCCTTTTTGCTTTGTTATGCGTGCGCATGGGGGAACGAGTCAAAACAGTTGATAACTGTTTTGACGAAGTGAGTAACCGAAACAAGGAAAAACGAAGTAAGTCTATGCCGAACGCGCGTTTTGACTATGTTTCGGGAAGGGCACGAAGTGCGTAAGGCGCGACGAAGGCAGGGCCTCCGCTTGCGAGAGGTCTGCAAGGAGCGACTCGCTCTCCAAAGGAGAGATACCCGTATAGAACAGAAACCACCTCATTCGAGGTGGTTTCTGTTTTCTAACGCTCCGTATGGACCGTAATCAAACCCAACACACAGAATTCACCTATTGATTTTTGTGCTGAAATATGTTATATTTATAGGAAAGAGGAGGAGAACCATGAGATTTATCGGATATTGGGCAACCCAGCTTTTGGTTGCGGAGTTTCAGGAGATACAGTCCTGCAAGCACTATTACAGAGATTGCGAGTATTACGAGCCGGGAGATTGGGTGGTAAAGGCGAGCATCGGTATGGGCGCGAACGTGCGCAGTTATTTTATTTGTCCGACCGATAAAACGGCAAAGGAGGGCTTCCGACCGTTTCGGGATAAGAACGAAGCAAATGCGTTTATAGAGCGCTTGCTCGCGCTCGATCCAAACGCGATCAATCTGCGAGAGCTTGGGGCGTGCTGTGCCTTTATGGAGGACACGTATGCCAAGGTCGCGCCTGTTGATATCGAGAAGGACGCAGACGAATCTCTTTGAATAAAAAAGTCGGATGCAAGCAGATCCGACTTTTTTGCTTTTTACCCTTTACTTTTTACCTATCAAGGTGTATAATAGATAAAAATACGATACGACGGAACCATAAAGGAGCAAAGCTATGAAGATCGTGATCATCGGACTCGGCACTATGGGCGAAACGGTGCTCGGTAGCCTTGGCGGCGAAGGACACACCGTAACGCTGATCGACGAGGACGAGCAGATCATCTCCCGTATGATCGAAAAATATGACGTGGCAGGTGTCGTTGGAAACGGTGCTTGCATGGATATCCAAAAGGAAGCAGGCGCGAAGGGCGCAGACCTTGTGGTCGCCTTGACCTATAGCGACGAATTGAATATTCTTTGCTGCCTTGTCGCCAAGTATCTCGGCGTCAAAAATACCGTCGCGCGCGTGCGCAATCCCGATTATCGCAGTCAGATCATTGCGATGAAGGACGAGCTTGGCATCTCCATGATCATCAATCCCGAGCTTGAAACGGCAAAGGAGATCTTCAATCTTATCAGCCTTCCGTCCATTGCACAGATCGACCATTTTGCAAGAGGTAAGGTCACACTCGTCGAGATCGTTGCGGAGCGCGGCTGCGCTCTCGTGGGCGAAACGCTGATCTCACTTTCAAAGAAGCTTGTGAGCCGCGTTCTGATTTGTGCCGTACAGCGCGGAAGCGATGTCATTATCCCGAGCGGTCACTTTATGATCGAGGAAAACGACCGCATCTATTTCACCTCGGATGCACGCGTGCTTGGCGATTTTCTCGCTGAAGCCCACCTTGTCAAGTCCCCCATCAAGAGCGTCATGATTGCAGGCGGCGGACGTACCGCTTACTATCTTGCCGAGCGCCTGTCGGGTAAGAAATACAGCGTCAAGATCATCGAAAACGACCGCGCGGCGGCAGAGCATCTTGCGGAAAGCCTGCCCAGAGCCACCGTGCTTGAGGGCAATGCAACGCATCACGACCTTCTTTTGGAGGAGGGCATTGAATCGGCAGATGCCTTTGTTGCCCTGACCGACGGAGATGAAGCCAACATGCTCATGTCCATGTTCGCCAACAAAAAGCAGGTAGGGAAGACCATCACCCTCATCCGCAGCGACGACCTCTACGATATGCTTGGCGAGGTCGGTATCAAGAATAACGTTTCTCCCAAAAATATCGTTTCGGGAATTATTTTAAGTTATATCCGCGCACTTGCCAATACGCGCGGCAGTAACGTGCTTACCCTGTACCGACTTGTCGGCAACCGCGTTGAGGCGCTTGAGTTTGCCGCCAAAAAGAAGGAAGACTTCTACGATAAGCCCTTAAAGGAACTCAAAACCAAGGATAATTCCCTGATCGCCGCCATCATCCGCGGGGAAGAGGTTATTATTCCCGACGGTAACAGCTGCATCAAAATGGGCGATAATGTAATCGTCGTCACCACCCACAAGAACTTCGACGACTTGAACGACCTTTTTGCGTGAGGTGACGTATGAACTATAAAAATTTAGGAAAGCTGCTCGGCAAGATCATGGTGCTTGAGGGTGTTCTCATGCTCGCGCCTTTGCTCGTCAGCTTTATTTACCGCGAAAGCGCAAGAGGGAAGCTTGCCTTTCTTTTGCCGATCATAGCGCTTGTCGGTATCGGACTTTCCTTGCAGCTTTTAAAGCCCAAAAGAAACTTTCTTTATCAAAAAGAGGGCTTTGCTCTCGTGGCACTTGCTTGGATCGTCATGACCCTCTTCGGTGCCGTCCCCTTCGTTGTGAATGGCGATATCCCCAACTATATCGATGCATGCTTTGAGATCATGTCGGGCTTCACCACGACGGGCG
>SVTN01000110.1 GCA_015063765.1 Oscillospiraceae bacterium
CTTGTCAACTCATACGACAAAACTAGAAGAAAAACAACAAAGAAAGTGTTCGACATTATTTGCGATAGGGGGCTGTGCGCAAAAAGATGCTCGCTTTTTGCGGCGTGGGAGGGAGGAGCGTATATACCGAGTCTGCGCGGTAGGATTGCTCCGCCTGTAGACGCGCGGCGGCAGATAGCTTATGGAGATCTGCCGGCTTCGTCAAAAGCGAAATGTTAGCCGTTTTGCGTATATCGGCAAGGATCTTTTGTCCTTTTTCATCCATTGCCAAAACCTGCGTATAAAGGGGCTTTGCCTTGATATCCGCAGAAGTAACGCCAAAGTAGGAGAATAGGGTGGCGCGCCGCAGGCGTGCCGTCGGGTATTTTTTCGTGGAAGCGTTGGCTATCAGCTCTTCGAGGTCAGAGGCTTCCATCGCCGATTTTTTGAGCAAGCGCAAAACGCCGCCACCGCAGTCGGCAGGGATCCTTTCGGGAAATGCATCGACGCGCAGATGGGAGAGAAGGAGAGGGGAAAGCGCCTTTTCGGATACGGGCGCAAGCCCGTTTCCCAACACCTCGCTCCATCTTGCGTGCGTGCTCTTGGGAAGATGGGAAAGGGCTTCCTCAGTCCGTCCCGTGTAAAAGAGCTCGCGCAGAAAAGTAGCACCTGCAAAAGAGGTATTCGTGCTTGCGTCTTCATCCGTTCCTTCGCGGTGCACGGTGTGCGCCACAATCGGGGATCTCATTTTTTTGAGTGCTGTGAGGTAAGAAATTGCAAGAATATTATTTGGCAGAAAAAGATTTTCGGGAAAATCCGTGCCGTAATAATCTAAAAACGTCTCGGTTAAGACACGGGGGTATCCCTTGCTTTTTTCTTCCTTGGAGGTCAGCCTCTTGTGCAAAAGAAGAGTAAAACTTTCCTCTCGCATTTTTTCGGCAACATCAAGGAGGAGGGCGGTGTCCCCACATTCGCTTCCGAAGGAAAGTGCATCGACGACTCCAAGATCGTTGGCGATCGAAGCCCCTGCGGTTGCAAAGTATTCGGCAGACGCCGAAGAAAAAGGAAAGGGAAGCTCTAACACTAGGGAAGCCCCACAGTCGACCGCCATGCGTGCGCGGTCAAACTTTCCAAGGATTGCCGCGGTGCCGCGCTGCACGAAATTGCCGCTCATAACTACGATGATAGCGGTATCATTCCCGAATTCTTCTTTGATTTTTTGGAACTGATAGGCATGTCCCTTGTGGAAAGGATTGTATTCCGCAATGACGGCAACCGTTTTCATAAAGACGTCCTTTCAACAAAAAATCGAAAAATACTTGTATTTTGGAAAAATTTTCTGTATAATAGAGGTGGTAAATAAAGCCTAGGAGGATTTTATGAACGTACTCATCGTGAATGCGGGGTCAAGCTCTCTGAAATATCAGCTGTTCGACACCGTAAGCAAATCGGTTCTCGCCAAGGGCGGATGCGAGCGCATCGGCGTCGGTGGCGGTAAGGTAGAGCACAAGGTGCCCGGCCGTGAGCCTTATGAATTCGCAAGCGAGATGGCAAATCATGAGGATGCTATCCGCAATGTTATCGCTCTTCTTACGGACAAGGAGCGTGGCTGTATCGCTTCCATGAAGGAGATCGGCGCTGTCGGTCACCGCGTGGTGCACGGCGGTCCTTATTTTACGAGCTCTGTGCTTGCAAACGAGGATGTTCTCAAAAAGGTGGAGCTTTGCCGTGATCTCGCACCGCTTCATATCGGTCCGAGCTTGACGGGTATCCACGCTTGTATGGATGTTATGGGCGATGTACCGCAGGTTCTCGTGTTTGATACCGCTTTCCATGCGACCATGCCTGAGGAAGCATATCTTTATCCCATTCCTTACGAATACTACGAAAAGTATCACATTCGCCGCTACGGCTTCCACGGCTCGTCGCATAAGTTCGTTTCGCGCGAGATGATCAAGCTGCTTGACAAGCCTGCGGAGGAAACAAAGATCGTCACCTGCCATCTTGGCAACGGCTCGTCAATCGCTGCGGTAAAGGGTGGAAAGGTCATTGACACTACGATGGGCTTCACGCCGCTCGACGGTCTTATCATGGGCACGAGATCGGGAAGCATTGACCCCGCAATCGTCACCTTCTTAATGGAAAAGGAAAACCTTTCGCCCACCGAAATGAATGCGGTTCTCAATAAGAAGAGCGGTCTTCTCGGTGTTTCGGAAAAATATTCCGACTTCCGCGATTGCCGTATGGCTATGGAGAACGAAAAGGATCCGAAGGCGACTGCCGCCATTCACATTCTTGCATACCAGGTGAAGAAATATATCGGCGCATACGCCGCCGCGATGGGGGGGCTTGATGCCGTCGTATTTACTGCGGGAATCGGTGAGAACAACAACATTGTTCGCTCGCTTCCTCTTGAAGGTCTTGAATACCTCGGTATCGATTTTGATCACGAGGCAAACGACGCTATTCGCCGTCCCGCCGTTACTACCTGCATCTCCAAGCCCTCGTCGCGTGTAAAGGTATACCTGATCCCGACCAACGAGGAGCTGATCATTGCAGAGGAAACCGAACAGGTCGTTTCCGCGCTTTCTTAACAAGAGTTTGGGGTGTCGCCCTTGGGTGACACCCTTTTCTTTTTTTATTATAACACCCTTTTCCTTTTTTGTCAAGATTGCGTCTTGCTTTTTTGCGAGCTTCTGCTCTAGGAGAGAAGACGGTCGAGGATCTCATCCGCCTTTTTCCGTCTGTATGTCGCAAGGGCATCAAAATCCATTGCTTTTATGTAGTATTCCTCGATGGCGGCATGAATGCCTTTTGCCTCTTTAAATTCTGAAAGCGCCATTTTTTTCACCGCATTCATCACAGAAAAGCGCTCCTTGCCCTCGTCCGTAGGGGAAGAGAAAAAGCGATCCGCAACGATGCGCCGTCCCTTATCGCATGCCCCCTTCAAGCTCTCCTTAATGAGCAGCGTTCCGCTTTCGGGAAGATGGATCGCGTCGACACTTTCCCCGTCGAGAGGTGAAAGATAAACGGTTCTTTTGACCCCCATTTCTTTTGCAATTATATTAAAATACGTTAGATATATTTCGGCAGCATTTGGATTGCCGCCAATCAAAAGCAGGTTTTGCAACTCAAATCCCGAACAGGGAAGAACGACCTCCCCCGCGCCCGTAAAGGCGTGCAAAAGGCGGACCCTTTCTTCTCCCTTTTGCTTATGGGTCGCCAGCTTATGCTTAATTTGCCGCTTTGCTTTTTCTTCGTCAAAACGAGATCTGAGGGCGATGCTCCCCACATCCCAAAGCGCGCCGAGCGCACGAAGCTGTGCATAACCGCATAGGTAGGCTTGCTTCTTCTTTTCAGCAAGAGCGAGGAGCGCTTCTTTTTGACGGGATAGCGCTTTTGCATCCCAGAACGCCCCGAGATCGATCAGCTCCTCACATATGGCGGGGCTTGTGATGATCCTGCCGTGCGGCGGTGTTGCATCGATCACACCGATCCGTTTCCCGTGATGCACTAAGATCACGCCGTCAAGAGAGTCGGGATCGGAGGAGCAAAGGATCTCCTCGTGCTCGACGCCTGCCTCTGCGGCTTTTTGAGATACGGTACGCAAAAATGTGCTTTTTCCCGTTCCGGGACCCCCTGCAAGCAGATAAATGCGGTCGAAATTTTTTGTGTCAAAGACGCTGTCGTAAAGACTGAAAAAACCGTTTTTACTGTTGGCGCTGATAAAGCTCATGGGTGCTTTTTGGGTTTTACTCACGATTTTGATGCTCCTCCCGTGTTTTTTTACCATCATATGTGAAAAAGAGGAAAAAAGTGCCTTATTTCTCAAAAATAAAAAGCAAAAGAAAAATTTGGAAAGGCGATTGACAGAAAAAGCGTTTTTATGTATAATATATTTTGTGGATTTATATTCTAATCTAAGATAGGGGGGCGCTTGATGAAAATTTTAGGTCTGACAGGACCGAGCGGCAGCGGAAAAGCAGTCGTCGGTGCAGCGTTTTCTTCCCGCGGGATCCCCGTTTTGGATACCGATGCGGTCTATCACGGATGGATCGATACCAAAAGCGCATGCACCGAGGAATTGAAGAATGCCTTTGGTGAGAATATTCTGCGCGAGGATGGGAGTGTAGACCGCCGTCGGCTTGCCGCGATCGTTTTTGCGGATGACGGGAACAAGGACGCGCGCCTTCATACCCTCAACCGCATCACCCACCGTTATGTGCTTGAAAGCTGTCAAGAGTGGCTTGACGAACAGAAAAAATCCGGGCGGCGCGCTGCGGTGATCGATGCACCGCTTTTGATCGAGGCTGAGTTCCATAAGTGGTGTGACGCCGTAATCGCGGTGCTCGCCCCCAAGGACGTGCGGCTCGCCCGTATTCTTCTGCGTGACGGCATTTCGAAGGAAGCGGCAGAGGCGCGTATTTCCTCGCAAAAGCCCGACTCCTTCTATCGGGCACACGCCGACTTTGTTTTCATGAACGACGGAAAAATCGTCGATGCGGATTCGTTTGTGGAAGCCGTTGTTTTAAAAACTATTTTCAAGGAGTAATATCATGTCTGAAAAGAGCAAGGCGAAGGAGCTTGAAGAAGCTCTTTCCTACCAGAAAAAATCGTATTATGAAACTGCAAACGCCGAAGAAAGAGCGGCGATCTTTGATTATGCCAAGGGATATATGGCGTTTCTCGACGCCGCCAAAACCGAGCGCGAGGCTGTCGACGAGGGCATCCGTATGGCGGAGCGTGAGGGGTACACCCCCTACACCTTCGGCGAAAAGCTGAAAGCGGGCGACAAGCGCTATTACAACAACCGCGGCAAAAATCTCTTCCTCATCCAAAAGGGAAGCGAGCCTTTGGATACCGACGGTATCCGTATTCTTGCCGCGCACGTGGATGCTCCGCGCATTGACCTAAAGCAGAATCCTCTCTATGAGAGCGGCAATATGGCGTTTTTCAAGACCCATTATTACGGTGGTATCCGCAAGTATCAGTGGACGGCAATTCCGCTTGCCCTCCACGGTGTCGTCCTCAAGCGTGACGGCACGACCGTCAATATCAAGATCGGTGAAGACGATTCCGACCCCGTATTCTATATCACCGACCTTCTCCCTCACCTTGCGCAAAATCAGAACACCAAGCCCCTCGGTACGGCGTTCACGGGCGAGGATCTCAACATTCTTGTCGGCGGTATGCCGTATGAGGATGCCGACGTTTCGGATAAGATCAAGCTCAACGTCCTTTCCATTTTGAATGAAAAATACGGCATCACCGAAGCGGATTTCCTTTCGAGCGAGCTTTCCATCGTTCCTGCCTTCCGTGCACGTGACATCGGCTTTGACCGTGCCCTCATCGGTGCATACGGTCACGATGACCGCGTTTGCGCATATCCCGAAATGACGGCAATGTTTGCCGCCAAGGACTCCACCCACACCATTCTCACCATCCTTGCCGACAAGGAAGAGATCGGTAGCGAGGGCAACACGGGCATGCGTTCCCGTCTTCTTCTCGATATGATCGAGGATATGGCGGCGACTGACGGTGTTTCGGGCGCGGCTGTCCGCGCGCATTCCTTCTGCCTTTCCGCAG
>SVTN01000111.1 GCA_015063765.1 Oscillospiraceae bacterium
CCCTCCCACGCCGCAAAAAGCGAGCATCTTTTTGCGCACAGCCCCCTATCGCAAATAATGTCGAACACTTTCTTTGTTGTTTTTCTTCTAGTTTTGTCGTATGAGTTGACAAGGAAGAACGGAAGAAGTACAATCAAAAAAGAAGGAAGCTGTGCCCTCTCATTCTATGGAAAGGAGTGAAAAATTACATGAAAACGAATGGAATTCAGGGAAATTTCATCGAATACAAGGGAAAGCCCTTGGTTCGTGAGGGAAATGAGATCTACTACGGCTTTATGTCGGACAAGTTCTATCTCTTCATGATGATCATGAGCGAGAAGAAGGCCGCCCGTGTGGATATGCAAATTCCCGATAAGATCCTGGTACAGATCCTTCCGACCGACGGATCCGGAAATATTGAAAAGCAAAAAATGGTCTCGGGGCTGTATGAAGCCTTTGACCTCGGAACCGCCTGGCTTGAGCGCGCAAATCGCGCTTAAACATCAAAGGAGGTACCGTCTTTGACGGAAAACAAATGAAGTCTGCAAAAACCAGAAAAAGCATTTGGACAACCATAGCACTCTTTTTAACCGTATGCTCTCTGCTCGCGTCGTGTGTCGGTTGCTCCCGTTTTTCCTTTCTTTCCAAAAAGAACGAGGAACCGGAGATGCCAACCGACACCGACGAGGAGGACAACCTTCCCGCAATTACACCGGCGGATCCGCCGCCACCCATCGTCTATTATAACAGATACACCGGGCTTGCATGTGATGAAGAAATTCTATCCTGCCGCCCGATTTCTGTTTGTATCGGCAATTTCGACGAAAACCGACAAGAAGGGCTCTCTTTTGCCGACGTCCTGATCGAAGCTCCGCATGACGGGGATAAGACCCGCTTTATGGCGATTTACACCGACCATAGAAAGGCGGACACCATCGTCGGGGTTACAAGCGTAAAGGATTACATGCTCCCGCCTGTCAATGCGTTCGGGGCGATTGCCTCCTATGCAGGAAACAGCGATAAAGCCCCGGGAGCACTGATTACCGAGGGGCGTGAATATCTCGATTGCCTTTATCACAACCTGTCGGGTGCATTTACAGAGGGCGCAGACGGTACGCTGTCAACGAACATCAAAGCACTCGCCGAGGCTTCTACAGCGAAAGGATACAGCACGCAGGATAAAGAGCTCGCGCTTCCCTACCGACATGCCGACGTCGGCACTCTTTTTACGCCAAACAGCAACCGCATTCGCAATATCGCCTTTCGTTACTCGATGGCAAATACCATAGGCTTTACCTATAACGAGGATACCAAGGTCTATCAGAGATCGCAAGGCGGCGTGCCGCACACGGACGAAAAAACGGGAGAGCAGCTCACCTTTTCCAACGTGTTGCTTCTATTCCATAACGTAAGCTACTATCACTCCTCAAGCAAAACGACCTTTACCTTAGACACGGAAAAAGGTGGGGACGGCTACCTGTATACGGGTGGCGGCGTTGTATCCGTCACGTGGAGCTATAACCAAGACGGGACGCTTTCCGTTTTGGATGACGCAGGAGAAAAAATCACGGTCAACCGCGGAAAAACCTACATTGGGATGCTCCGTGTTACCGATTCCTCCACTTTGATTGCAAAATAAAAGAAGACACAGCGCGCTCTCTCGGCGCGCTGTGCTTTTTACGGATGGAAAAGGAGTACAAGTATTCCAAGGAAAATGCGGTAAACGCCAAACACCTTGAAGCTGTGCCGTTTTACAAAATTTACAAGGGCACGAATGGTAATGAGAGAAACGAAAAATGCGGTCAGCATCCCGATCAGCAAAAGCGAGATCTCGCCACCGCTCATACCGCCTCCCGCAAGGACAAATTTTGCGCCTCTGACCAAGGAAGCCCCCAGCATAACGGGAATCGCCATAAAAAAGGAAAACTCTGCCGATGCGGACCGCGAAACGCCAAGGAGCATACCGCCGAGGATGGTAGAGCCGGAGCGTGAGGTTCCGGGAACAAGCGATAAAATCTGAAAGCAACCGATCAAGACCGCGTCGCGGTAGGAAAGGTCGAAAACGCTCTCCACTCGAAACGCGCCGTTTCCTCTTCTGCGTTCTAATAAAATCAGGGCAACACCGTAGAGGATAAGTGCGGAAGCGATCACCCCTGCCGTATAAAAATGCTCTTCGAAAAAATCATCTAAGGGAATCCCGATCAACGCGGCAGGTAAAACGCCGATCAAAACGCGCTTCCAAAGAGAAAAAGTTTTCTTCCGTTCGGGTAGGGATTTGCTTTTCGACCAAGGGTTCAGCCGATCAAAATACAAAACTACGACCGCCATGACGGCGCCAAGCTGAATGGCAACGAGAAAAAAGGCATAGAATGCGGGAGAAACCGCTCCCTCCATGCCAAGCACTCTGTCCAATAAAATCAGATGTCCCGTGCTACTGACGGGAAGCCACTCGGTAACCCCCTCTAAAACGCCAAGGCAGATAGCAGCGAATAAAAGATAAAGCGCCGACATAAGGACCTCCTTTTTCATCAGTCTATGTCGGCGTTTTTCAATTTATACTTACACGGAACGAATGATGTCCCCCACCTTTACGGGAAAGGGCATTTTCATAAAGAAGTGCATATAGGGATGAGGCGTGCTTTCAATGGGGGTGTGTGCCTCATCAAAAAGCTCTCCCGAAACAAAGGGAATTCCCGTTTTTCCCGGGGTAAGAAGCTCCAGCGCATCTCCTGCAAAAAATTTGTTTTTCTGTACAAATTCAGCCTCTCCGCTCACCGGATCATAGCCGACAGCGGTTGCAAGATATGCTTTTTCCTTGATATATCCGTCGATTTCAGTCAGATTGGCATCCTCATGGCTGTCGGAAAAATAATATCCCGTGGCATATTCGCGGTGGCTGACGCTCTCAAGCTCTCTTTGCCATCTTTCATCGAAGACATAATTCCCTGCCTGATAGGTATCCATTGCCATGCGGTAGGTATTGGTCACGACGGCGGCATAATAGGCGCTTTTCATGCGTCCCTCAATCTTGAAGCTGTCAATGCCGCTTTCCATCAGCTCGGGGATGTGGCGAATCATACAGGTATCCTTTGAGCTGAAAATAAAGCTCTCCCCCTCACATTCCTCTACCGTCAAGGGAAGGTCGGGACGTTTTTCTTCCGCAAGTGTCACGCTCTTCACGTGATAATTCCAGCGGCAGGGCTGCGCACATGCGCCGCGATTGGCATCTCTTCCCGTAAAAAAGCCGGACAAAAGACACCGTCCGCTATAGGAAACGCACATGGAGCCGTGAATAAAGGCTTCGAGTTCAAGCGTGTCGGGCGTGTTTTGGCGGATCTCCTTGATTTCTTCTAAGGATAGCTCTCTTGCAAGCACGATGCGCTTCACACCCATGGCATGCCAAGCGCGGCATGCGGCGGCACTCGTGGCGTTGGCTTGGGTAGACAAGTGAAGCTCCATATCGGGAAGAAGCTCCTTGGCAAGTGCCAAAACGCCCACGTCCGCAACAATCAAGGCATCGGGGCGAACATCACGAAGTGCCTCGAAATATGCGCGTAAATACACGTATTCCGCTTCGCGCGGCATGGTGTTGACGGTAAGGTAGACCTTTACTCCGTGCGTATGGGCATAAAGGACGGCATCCTTGAGCTCGTCAAGGGTAAAGTTATCGGCAAAGGCGCGCATTCCGAAGCGGTCACCCGCAAGATATACGGCATCGGCACCGTAACGAATGGCGGCTTCGAGTTTTTCACGGTTGCCCGCCGGTGATAAAAGCTCAGGCAAGATTTTTTCCTCCGTAGTTTATTTTTTGGGAACGGCGATCAGCTCAATATCCCAAGCGGGGATGGATAGGCGGCGACGCAGGTGATAGGTGTAGCGGTTGCCTGCGGTTGCATCCAGCCAAAGCAAAAGTGAGAACAGATCTTCACTTCTGTGATAAGCCGAAATGCGCATAGAGGGAGAAGATTGAAAGATCATCTCCTTGCTCCCCTCAAGCGCCGCCATTTCCGCGCCCTCGGTATCATATTTGATGTAGTTTACATTTCTGCCGCGTGTTATATCATCAATTTTAACACATTCCACCGTGTCGGTATTGTGCTCAAAGGAAGCTGTGCCGGCTTTCTTTTCATCGAGCGTGGCATTTCGATTGCCGGATGCGGCAAAAGCGAGGTGCTGATGTTCGTGCCATGCGGCGGCATGAAAAAGAAGGATCTCCTTCCCCACTACCGTCGAAGCATACGCCGAGAGCTTTTTGAAGTTCTTGACGTCGGGCTCAATAGCAAGAACGGTTTTCAGTTGAAGCGCGTGCGCTAACATCTCACCGAGTGTGTCGCCTCGGTAAGCACCAATATCGACAGCGCACGTCATACTGCCGTACCTCAAAAGCTCCCTTTCATCTCCCGTCAAAACGGCATCACGCAAAAAGCACGCTTCGCCCGTCAGCTTGTACCACAAGAGGCTGGCATAAAGCTCCTTTGAGCCATCGTCTTCCAAAAGGTCGCAAGCGCGTTTGATCTCTTCATAGTGCTCTTGATAAAACTCCGCCGTAAAGTACGCATCCCCCGCAATCGGCATATCGGGAATATAAAGCTCTTGCTGCTCTTCGATTTGAAAAACAGCCCCAAGAACATCGGGAAGCGCCGTGCCGAAGCAAACAAGAATGATCGGATTTTTGTACTTTTCGATCGCTTCGGAATAGGTAAGCACCCTTTTTCCGTGAAAATGCTGTCCACGTACGAAGCCGTCACTTGCAAAAACGTCCGAAACGCTCTTTCCCATGCCCTCAAGGCGCGCAATCAGCTTATCCGCACCGTTGCCCATGCCGTAAAGCAGGATAGGGCGATCGGTACTGCTCAGCATTTTCCAAAGATCCGTATGGATATCCTGCGGCGGTAAAGAAGCTTTTACCATGTGCATAACGCCTTTCATTTTTTAGAAAACTTTTCGTTTCCTCTTGTATTTCCCCTAAAAATGGTGTATAATCAAGAAAAAACGGAGGTACAAAAGGATGGATTGTCTTTTCTGTAAAATTATTTCCGGGGAAATTCCCTCGGGTAAGGTATATGAGGATGAATGGGTCTACGCTTTCCGCGATATCGCCCCCCAAGCACCCGTGCACATTCTCGTTGTCCCCAAAACGCACATTGCATCCGCAGACGAGATCTCGGCGGAGAATGCGGTGCTCGTTTCCCGCATTTTTGAGGTCATTCCAAAAATTGCGAAGGCAGAGGGACTGCAAAACGGCTACCGCGTTGTCACCAACGTGGGTGAAGATGGCTGCCAAAGCGTCAAGCATCTTCATTTCCATATTCTCGGCGGCAAGCAGCTTGCAGGGGAAATGGCGTAAGCCGTATAAAAAGGAAAAAGCGACCGACGTTTGTCGGCCGTTTTTCTTTCCTTGTGTGGGAAGATCTTAGATCTTCTCCTTGACCTTGGCACTCTTACCGACTCTGTCGCGCAGATAGTAGAGCTTTGCACGGCGAACGATACCCTGACGGATAACGTCA
>SVTN01000112.1 GCA_015063765.1 Oscillospiraceae bacterium
GAAGGGCGTATCCGAAGTTATAGGGATCCTCGATCCCCTCGATCATCACGTAAAAGCCGTTCTCGTCGAGCGGAGATGCGTCCGTCAATAGGGGGATGGTGCGATCGCCCGCGACGGCGATAATACCGCCGTGGGTATTGCCTACCGTCATAGAGAGAAGCGTGTCGTCGTCTGCCTCTTCCAAAGCAAAGCCCTGTCTTTCGCCCTCGTGTCGCAGAAAAGCGATCTCCTTTGGGTGTTTTTTTGCATGCTCTGCGGTATAAAGGATGCGCTCGATCCTGCGATCGGAGAGCCCTTCACGCGCGGCATCCAGCAAGGCGCGGATGGATACCATTCCCTCAAAGACGGAGGAAGCGGCAAATTTATTTTCTTCTTTTTGCATGAGAATGCATTGCCTTTCATATATTGTAACAACGAAGCGCACCGCCATAGGCGGTGCGTATCTTGGAAGGGGTAAGAGATGCGAAGAGGAAGGAAAGAACGCTGTGAGGTCTTGGGAGATTATCTTGTTACCAACCGTGCCACCGTCAGAGCGGTAGCGGCACATTTTGGCATCAGCAAAAGCACCGTACATAAGGACGTCACAGAACGGCTCTACCAAAAGAATCCCACGCTTTACGCCGCCGTCAAGGAAATTCTTGACGAGAACAAGTCAGAGCGACATCTGCGCGGCGGTGAAGCCACGAGAATGAAGTATCTGAAAAAACGCAAGGGAGCGTAAGGATCAGGGGTTGCCTGTAGCGCGGTAAAGCTCGGCGACCTCTTTTTCGGAAAGATAACGCCACTTGCCGACGGGAAGCCCGTCGAGCTTGATGTTGCCGATCGAAACACGGCAAAGACGCTTGACGGTGAGCCCGACTTTTTCGCACATTTTGCGGATCTGTCGGTTTCTGCCCTCATTTAAAGTCATTTTTAAGAGGGTTCCTGTTTCGTCCTCACCAACAACGTCAACGAAAACGGGGAGAAGCTTATAGCCGTCGATCTCCATTTCACCCGTGAGAGCCTCGTATTGCTCGTCACTCACGTGCCCTGCCACCTTGACTCTGTATACCTTGGGCAGATGGTGTTTGGGATGGGTCAGTCGGTTTGCGAGGGTACCGTCATCGGTCAAAAGCAACAGTCCCTCCGAGATGTAGTCAAGCCGCCCGATCGGATATACGCGCCCCTCGTGACCCTCTAAAAGCTCGGTCACGCATTTGCGGTTCTGCGGATCGCTCGTGCTTGTGATGTAGCCGCGCGGCTTGTTCAAGGCAATATAGTGATGCTCCTTTGCCGTAGGAAGGACAGGCTTGCCCTTCCAAACGACGATATCGGAAGAGGGATCGATTTTCGTGCCGAGGGGTGCTGGGTGACCGTTGACCTTGACACGCCCTTCTTCAATCTCCTTTTCGGCGGCACGGCGCGAAAGCACGCCGCAATCGGTAAAATATTTTTGAAGTCTGATCTTTTCCATAAGAGTCCTTTGTGGCGTTACCCCTCCCCGTTCACACCGAGCAGGGAAAAGCCGTAATGAAAGAGTGATGTGTGATCGTTCCAATCGTTGGGGGCGGCAAGCGTTACGCTGATCAGGCGTGCGCCGTCCTTTTCTGCCGCGCCTACAAGGCATCTGCCGCTTTTCTTCGTAAAGCCTGTCTTGACACCGACAGCATCTCCCGAGAAGGACAAGAGCTTGTTGTGATTGCGGAAGGTATGCACCGTGGTTGAGGAACGGCAGGTATAGCTTTTTGTCCCGACGATCTGTGCAAACGTCGGGTTGTGCATGGCATACGCGGAAAGAAGCGCAAGCTCACGCGCCGTTGTATAATGCTCGTCTGAGGGCAGCCCGTGCGGATTTTCAAAATGCGTGTTGTGAAGCCCCAGAGCCAGCGCAAGCGCATTCATCCGCGCCGCAAACGTTGGGATATCTCCGTCACATGCGATAGCGAGTGTAACCGCCGCATCGTTGGCGCTTGAGAGGAGCAGTGCATACAAAAGGTCACGCACCGTAAGGCTTTCGCCCTCTTTTAAATAGGCAGACGTGCCCTCAACACCGACCGCCTCGCGCGGCACCCGGATCTCACGGTCCAGCGGCAACGCTTCTATAACTGCAATGGCAGTCGCGATCTTTGTGGTGGATGCCATGGGGGCACGGGTGTCCGCATCCTTTTCGAAAAGAACGTCCCCCGTGACGGCATCCAGCAAGATCGCATGCTTTGCCGATACGGTAAGCGCCGAGGCTGAAGCGTGCGCAGATGTCAAAAAAAGCAAGGTTATAAGAAAAATAGCCAAAATGGGGCGTTTCAACAGCTGTGTCCGCCTTTCGTTTTTGCTATTTTTCCGCGCCCTTTGATCGGTTATACGCCAAGGAGGGCGTTATCTTTTTCCAAAGAAGGTTAGTCCTTCTTTTCTTTTTTTGCTTCTTTTTCTTCCTTCTTCTTAATAAGGACGTCCTTTAAGCGTCTTAAAATGTCGGGAGAGCGCTCAATGAGGGCGCTGACCTTATCCACGGTATCGATATTCTTTGCCTCGGTAATGGGAATGAGGTCGATCTTGCCCTCGGGAGAGAGAATCAAGAAGGCAACGGGAGTTACGGTAACACCCGTACCGCCGCCACCGCCGTAGTTCGAGGGCTTTTTGCCCTCCTCGTCCTTCTTTTTGCCAAAATCAAGACCGCCGGTCGCAAAGCCCATGGAGATCTTGGAAACGGGGAGGATGAGGGTGCCGTTCGGGGTGTAAATAGGGTCACCGACCACCGTTTCGGTGCCGGTCAATTCGCGGATCTTAGCAAGAGAGCTTTCAATCAGATCGTTTACCTTGTTTTCGTTCATGTTCGTTCACTCCGTTTTTTTATTTTTATCGGGACTTGTTAACTTATGCTTGAGGAAGAAGAAAGCGGCGCGCAGACCGAGATAAAGAACGGATATCGGTCTTACGGAAAAAAGAATATCCGCGTCGAGCGAGCTTTCCGTACCGCAGAAATCGGCAATAACGTCAGCGCCGCCGCGCTTTACGGTCGTTTTTGTGTGATCGCGTAACAGCTGAAGCAGATATGACGTGCCCTGAGCGGCAACACCGTAGAGAATGGCGGTCTTTGCCGCATCCTCCGTCGCAACACGAACGTACAGCCTTTTTACACGGACGTGCACAGCGGAAAGAATGTTCTTATAAACGTTTTTTAAGATATAGAGGATCAAGCGAAGCTGGCGAATGCGTTGCTTTAATGGAACCTTCGGCTTGCTTGCCTTTTTTGCTGCCGCCGCCTTTTGAAGCTGACGCTTTTTCTTAAGCTTCTTTTTCCTTTTGCGCAGCTTCCTTGGGGAGTAGTCCGACGGGCGGACGGATTTCTCTTTGGGATAAATGGGAATGTGTACAAAGAGATACGACGCTGTGAGCGACAGCTCGTCGCGGAAAACGAGAGAAAGGCGTACAGGAAGCAAAAGCAATAGAAAAATCAATGCCAAAACGGCAAGGATGATATATAGCGCTATCAAGCTGTACCTCCTTTCTATGAATAAAAGCTTTGGTTATTGTTCGGCAGGCTTGTCCTCACTGCCTTCAGGGAAGAGTGCGGCACCCATTTCTCCCTCTTCAAAGGAGATCTGGTTTTCCAGCACGTTCGGCTCCATAGCGCTCTTGCGCATTCTGGCAAGGATGTCTGCCGCCTCCTCGGAGGAAACGCCGGGAAGCTCGGAGAGGGAAGAAAGCCCGAAGCAACGCAAGAAATCTGCCGTCGTGCCGTAGAGCATGGGTCTGCCGGGCGCGTCAAGGCGTCCTACCGATTCGATCAGTCCGCGTTCAAGGAGAGAAGAAACGGCATATGCGCTGTCGACGCCGCGCACCGTATCGATGTATGCACGGGTGACGGGCTGATGATACGCCACGATCGCCAAGACCTCGATCGAGGAGTTGGAAAGCGTACCGCTGCGGCGGATGCCGAGGGCAACGCGAATGTGTGGCAGATACTTTTCCTTCGTGCAAAGCTGGCACGCATTGTCATAGGGCAAAAGGAGAATACCGCGCGGTGTGTCACCGCCGTTATAGATGCTTGAATATGCTACAACGCGCTCCTTTACCAGCGAGGGCGACATCTCGAAAAGCTCGCCGAGCTTCTCATAGCTGACAGGATGACCGGCGGCGAAAAGGATGGCTTCGAGCACCTCTTCGAAGTTTTCTTGCGCTCCCTCGATCGGAGCTAAGGTGTTTTTGGGTTCGTTTTGCTGTTCGGTGTTTATCATAGGAAGGTCCTTTTTTTATTCGATCTCGCGAGAGGCGTCTGCTTCTTCCTCGTCGGGGTCGTAATTTTCGTTCAAGCGGAATTTTGTGAGAATAGAGAAGGGGGCTTCTTCCTCCTCCTCGCAAAAGAGAATGCGGCGGATCTTGATCAGCTCAAGAATACCCATAAATGCGGCAAGCAGCTCGCTTCTGTCCTCAGCGTCCTTCAAAAGATAGAAGAAGGATGCGCTTTCGTTCAGCGTCAGCTTTTCGATAATACCGTCGATCTGCTCCTCGACCGAAACGACACGGCGCTTGATCAGAGGGTTGATCATGGTGGCGGGGACCTCGTTTGCCTGCTTCAAGCGATTGACCATGACGTTCAACGCCTTGGTGAGCAGAGATGCATCCAGACCGAGCGGAAATCCCTTTTCCGCGGGGATCTCCTCGTTGTCCTTTGCAAGGCGACCCGAAAATTCACTGTAGCGGGGACGGAGTGTTTCGGCGTCCTCCTTTGCCTTTTGATAGATCAAAAGGGCGTCTACCAGCTCGCGGCGAGGGTCCTCGTCCTTCGCAGGGTCGCGCGGTAAGAGCATCTTGCTCTTAATCAGCATCAGCGTGCTCGCCATGACGATAAACTCGCAGGCGATCTCAAGATCCAGCCGCTCCGCCTCTGCAATATACTCCATATATTGCTCAAAGATCTTGGCGATCGGAATGTCGGCGATATCCACCTTGTTTTTTTCGATGAGGGTAAGCAAGAGATCAAGCGGTCCCTCAAATTCGTCAAGGCGGTAGGTTAAAACATTTTCTTCGGACATGGTGTCACCTCGTCAAAAAATGGGAAGAAGCCTCCAAACCGATTCCATAGCTCCCGAAACGCTCGACGCGATCACGTCAAGAAATCCGAAATTGGCACCGGTCAGAAGAAATAGCATCAAAGCAAGTGCGATCATGCGCTCATATCGCATGATGGAGAAATAATATCTCGGAGGCAAAAACGCAAACAAAATGCGCGAGCCGTCAAGCGGCGGAAGGGGAATGAGATTGAAAAGGCAGAGTCCAAGGCTGACCGCGTGAAAGTAATACACAAAGTAGAAAAAGGTCAACATGAGTTGCGCTGTGAAGCTTTCGGGACTCTGTGAAATAGCAACCGAGATGTACCCTCTTTCTAGAAGCAGGTAGAGCGGTACG
>SVTN01000113.1 GCA_015063765.1 Oscillospiraceae bacterium
CAGCGCATATGACACGAATGGATATACGGCAAAGACGGACGTCTTCAAATTTGTCATCCGGCCTGCAAGCGGTGCCGATACCCTTGTGTTTGCATTGAGCAACGAGAAAATGACGGACAGCAATACAGCTCTCGTTTCTTGCCCCTTCATCGGCGACACTTTAAAGCTGAACTAAACAAAAAAGCGCATACCGTCGATATCCGACGGTATGCGCTTCCATGAAAAAACGAGCAACCGTTGGTTGCTCGTTTTTTGTATTTCTTATCAAATAAAATCTTCTGTTCGATACGCATGCGTATACGCATGCTCACCCTTGGCGTCAACAACCTCAATGCGGAAATACTTGCCAAGCTTTTTCGCGTTCAGGGGGAAAGCCGCCTTGTCGATATAACCGCCCACCCCGTGTGCGGCGGGAAGTGATCTCCCTTCGCTGTGCAGGATGATGTGGGAGGCAGGAGAGGTCTTTACGGTAAGCACCCCGTCCTCTATGCATGCCGACAGGATCTTAGGGCCCGTGGATACGTAGGCATTTCCCTCGGCAAGCGCCTCGGTCAAGCCCTCGTAGGAGAACTCCCGTGCGGCGATCATGGTGAACGCACCGAAGCTGTCGGAGATCGAAACGCCCGCGTTATGGTTGTCGTCAGCACCTACAATGTATCTGTCAAGGTCACCGCCAAGGCGCAGATAATCCTCGTACACATCGGCGTCGTAGTCGCCGTGGAAGCGGCAATCGGTGTTGCAGATCTCAAGCCCGTCGAAGGGAAGAGAGAGCAGCTTGTCCGCCGTCATCAGCGACCAGCGCGGATGGTTGTAATGCACGAGAAAACCGTTTTCGTGCGCTTCCTTCACGAGGTGTGCGACAAATGCGTCGGTGAACTCGTATTTGCAGCGCTCACCCGTGTAATGCAAAAAGGGAATATAATTTTTGCAGTTGCCGGGCGTAAAGTTTTCGGGATAGAAGCAAACGGCAACGTCGTCCTTTGGACGGCGCTTGATGAGGCAAAGATGGTGCACCTTCATATGGGAATCCGTTTTGCCCTCATATTCCTTGATTGCCGTTTCGTATCCGTTCAAGGCAATAAAACGGTCGTCTGTGAGATCGTCGTGCAAAACAAGTGCCTCGTGATCGGTAAAGGCGACGGCGTCATACCCCTCGGCAATATACATTGCCTTGATCTCCTCGGGCGTTTTCGTACCGTCGGAGATCACGGTATGGCAGTGTAAGTTTGCCTTGTAGAACTTTCTTCCCTCGGGAAAAAGATACTTTCTCATTTCTTAAGAGAAACCGCCTTCTTGGCTTCCTCATAGATGTGCTCGGCGGTAAGACCGTACTCTTCAAGAAGGGTAGGAACTGCACCGCTCTTACCGAACTTGTCTTCGACACCCACGCGACGGACAACAGAGGGGCAAGCCTCGCTGACTGCTTCCGCAACAGCGGCACCAAGACCGCCGATGATGCTGTGCTCCTCCGCGGTTACAAAGGCACCCGTCTTCTTCGCATAAGTGAGAAGGATGTCGGTGTCAAGAGGCTTGATGGTGTGCATGTTGATGACAGCGGCGGAAATGCCTTCCTTCGCCAGCATCTCGCGTGCTTCCATGGCAAGGTGTACCATGTAGCCGTTTGCCACGAGCGTCACGTCGGTACCGTCAGCAAGAAGAACGCCCTTGCCGATTTCAAATTTATAACCCTCATCATTGAAAATGGGGCAAGCGAAGCGACCGAAGCGCATATAAACGGGGCCATTCATGAGAAGAGCTGCTTCCACCATTGCTCTTGCCTCTACTGCGTCGGCAGGGCACATGACCGTCATGCCGGGAATGGTGCGCATGAGCGCAAAGTCCTCGTTGGACTGGTGGGTCGCGCCGTCCTCACCAACGGTGATACCGCCGTGGGTCGCGCCGATCTTAACATTCAAGTGGGGGTAGCCGATCTCGTTGCGGACCTGCTCATGGGCACGACCCGAAGCGAAGATGGCAAAGGTGCTGGCAAATACGGGCTTACCGGTGGAGGCGATACCCGCCGCTACGCACATCATGTTGCCCTCTGCAATGCCGCAGTCGAAGAAACGCTCAGGAAATTTCTTCTTGAACATACCGGTCTTGGTCGCTTCCGCAAGGTCAGCGTCAAGCACCACGAAATCATATTTATCGCCCAGCTCGGCAAGTGCCGCACCGTAGCTTTCACGAGTTGCTTTCTTTTCCATTTTCATACTCTCCTTATGCATTCAGCTCGGCAATTGCTGCCTCGTACTGCTCGTCGGAAGGTGCCTTACCGTGCCAGCCGACCTGGTTCTCCATGAAGGAAACGCCCTTGCCCTTGACCGTCTTCGCGATGATGGCGGTAGGCTTGCCCTTGATCGTTTTTGCCTCGGCAAATGCCGCTTCGATCGCGTCAAAGTCGTGACCGTCGATCACGATAACGTGGAAACCGAAGGCACGGAACTTCTCGTCGTGAGGCATGGGGTTCATAACCTCGGTGATCGGACCGTCGATCTGCAGACCGTTGAGGTCGAGAATGACGCAAAGGTTGTCAAGCTTGTAGTGAGATGCAAACATTGCTGCCTCCCAAACCTGACCCTCTTCGCTCTCACCGTCACCAACGATGGTGTAAACGCGATAATCCTTCTTGTCGATCTTGCCGGCAAGTGCCATACCGCAAGCGGCGGAAATGCCAAGACCGAGAGAGCCGGAGCTCATATCAACACCGGGAGTGTGCTTCATGTCGGGGTGACCCTGCAGATAGCTGTCAGCCTTGCGGAGAGTCTTAAGATCCTCGCGCGGAATAAAGCCGAACTCGGCAAGCGTCGCGTAAAGAGCGGGGGCAGTGTGACCCTTAGAAAGAACGAAACGGTCGCGGTCCGCCCAGGTGGGATCGTCAGCGCGGACGTTCAGCTCCTCCTTGTAGAGATATGCCATGAGGTCTGCGATGGAGAGGGAACCGCCGGGATGACCCGATTTTGCGGCGTGTACGCCCTCTAAGATGCCAAGGCGAATGTTCTTCGCTGCGGCAAGAAGGGAAGTGCGCTTTGCGTTATCCATGGTGTTTTGCCTTTCTTTATACAGTATATTTTTTTACATTATTATTTTACTTAATAAAACGGAAAAAGTCAATAGAAAACCTGCATTATTCCTCGGTTCTCTCGGGTGCTTCAAACTCCGCCTCGCTCCTGATATCGTAGACGAGTGCGATGGCATATACCGCCAAGGCGGCACCCACGACGAGCAAGACGATCCAAAGCCAGGAGAAGGCGGGATAATAAACGATCTCCCCCTCGCTGTAAAACTCGTTTGCCTCAGCTTCGGTGATCACGTGGCGGGTCGTAACCGCCATAAAGGCGGCAACAAACGGGCGCAAAAGCGCGTAGATCACAGAAAAGACGGTCAGACGCTTTACCCGCTTGAAAAACTCCGTGTGCACCTCGTTTCGCAAAACAAGATCCTCAGGGCGTAGTGCCTTTCCCGTTTGTGCAAGGATAAACTCCTTTAGTGCCTTGACCAAGAAGCAAACGGTAAGAACAAGGAACACACTTTCTGCAAGGCGCAGAGCCACAACGGGAACGTATTGAACGAGCGCTGCATCACGGAAGGGAACGTCGGTAACTTCAAAATTTTGGAAGAAGCGCGCGGAAAAAATGTTCTCTGTAACCGAAAGCGCGAGATAGAGCAAGGAAAAGATCTTGCCATGCCGCGCAAAGGCGCCCTTCGCATACACAAAGGCAAGGAAGAAGGCGAGTGCGGCGACCGCATTCGGCAAAAGATCTCGGTTGCCGATCAGGGGATCGACGGCAAAAACAAAGCCGACGGACAGAAACAAAAGGAAGAGGCGGCGGTGCCGTTTCTCGTCGGACGCCAAAAGCTCGTCCTTTAGAAGCTCGGCACTTCCAAGAAGCAATGCCTGCATCTCCCCATCCTTTTCCAGCGCTTTCAGATACGAAAGAACCGAAACCAGCCATATAAGCCCCATCACAAGGGAAATGAGCATGCCGCCTGCCGCGAAGAAGGGGTAAAACACCGCGGGATTGACCGCCCCGATTGCCAAAGAACCGTTGTGGTCAAAGGTGGAGAGGTAAACCGTTTCGGGAAGGAAGGAGGTTGCCCCCTTGATGATGAGAAAGATAATGGTGAGGATCGAAAGATGATCCACGCTCTTGCCGCTCGGCGTACGGAGCGCCTGCATCACCCCTCGGCTCTCGCCAAGGTAGGCGAAGCCCTCAAAGAGTGCGCGGAAGGCGGGGAAGGCAAAGATCCATTCGATGATCGCAAAGCCAAGCGCAAATACGGTGATCAGCGCACGCTCTTCAAGATCAATGCCCGTGATGTAAAGCATAACGAAAATGGCGGGGATCTTGGCAAGGTTTACCCAAAAGAGGGTACGGAAGCCGCGATATGCCGCATCAAAATGCGGGAAGATCTCAGACGAGCGCCGCATGGCGAGCATGAGAAGCCCGTATCCGATCGCATCGGGCAAAATATCAAAAAGGTTCAGGTTGGGGTTGCACAAAAGAATGAAGCCGGCGATGAGAAGGGGGAAGGAAAGAATACGGGATGCTTTCATTTCTTTTCTCCTTTCTTTGCTTTCTTTGCGTGGCGAGAGGGCTTTGCGTCCATGTTCTCGTCACCCTCAAAGCAGATCATCATATAGCATTCATAGACGGTTTTGCTGTTCAAAAGGGAATAGATCACCCCGAACAGAAGGTAGCCGAGAAGATAATACTTCAAAAATACGGTGTGCTCGGTGAAAAGACCGATCTCAAGAAAGAGCGCCGCCGCACAAAATACGGGGGTCAAAAAGCGAGAGCGGAGCGCATGCGCGCGGAGCTTTGGAATGTCGGTTTCCTTTGCCACCTCATCAACGCCCATAAAGAAGAACCAGAAGAAGAAAAAGCGACATACGAGAGAGAGCACGGCAAGCACCGAAACAAGCACCGTATTCGGCTCCCAAAGCCCGATCAGCTTGAAAAGGGAAATAAAGAAGGAAAGACCGCTGACGGCAAGGAAGGGAAGTCCCGCCTTAAAGGAAAGGGAAAATCCGCGTGCGTAGGGGGCGAGCGTCGACAGTCCCAAAAGCATCAATGCGACGGCAAAGATGTCGGTATAGGTGTGATAGGTGACGTTGCAGGTAAGCAAGCACCCTAAAAATACATAGCCGAATCCCATATCACTTCACAAGGTTGGGGTTTGCCCCACAGCACATTTTATACTTCTTACCGCTGCCGCAGGGGCAGGGGTCGTTTCTGCCGACCTTTTTGTCTGCCTTTGCAGGGGCGCGCTTGGCAGGCGAAAAGGTCGGCAGAAACGACC
>SVTN01000114.1 GCA_015063765.1 Oscillospiraceae bacterium
CACGCAGACCGAGGTCATATTTGACGGCAAGGACGGAAGCAAGCTTCGACGCCTCGTTGAAGAGGGGCGCATAGCGGCGGCTCTTTTTTGCGACTGCGGCAAGCTTTTCCGCAAGCTCCTCGTAGCGCTGTGCGGCATTCGGCTCAATGGTATAATCCAACCAGCCGTTGAAGGTATCGGAAACGAGAGCATACTTCGAGGGGTTTGCATATCTGTGCGAGCCCTCTCCGCCGCCGGCGACGCGGTCAAGCTGATCGAGAAGCATAAAATCGTCGTACGCAACGCCGAACTTCTGTTTGAAGCGCGTCTTGATCTTTTCCTCGTCGGTGTTGCCCTTTGCGACCTCGGAGAGGTAGAAGAGCGAGGGGAGCACGCCCCATCTCGAGCATTCTCCGCCATCGTCACCCCACATGGTAAAGAAGACGTTTTTGGTCTTATTCTTCTTTGCCGCCTCAAGTGCGGGAAGCATCGTGGTCAGGGTGAAGCCGTTTTGGGGCATATAGCCCGTCCAAGTCCAAGCACCGCCTGCAAACCAAAAGTCCTTCGTGAACTGCTTGTGGTTGTACATCATATCATCGTACTCTTCGAACTTGGTGTGATAGTAATCCCAATATACGGGGATTACGCCCTTGGGAAGTGCGTCGATATACTCCTTGGGCACTTCGGTCTTCTTGGTGTAATAGCCGTCGTTCGTCCAAGGACGGAAGAACATATCCGACCAAAGCATCAGATCGTAGCCGTACTTTGCGGCAATCTCGAGAATACGGTCAAGATGCTTCTTGATGATGATATTGGGGTCTTCATATCCGTGGCGCATGTGGTAAAGTCCCTTACCAAGCATTTGTGCCTCGTCCATACCAATGTGAAGGCGGCGGGTCTTAAAGCACTCGGAGAGGGTTGCAAACATATGATCGATCAGCTCATAGGTACGCTCGTCGCCGACGAGAAGAATATCGGGGGTATCGCCGGGAACCTTCGACCAACGCATAAAGGTCGCGATGTGCGCAAGCGTCTGAATGCAGGGGATGACCTCGATGCCGATCTTTTCACCGTAAGCATCGATCTCCTTCATCTCCTCCTTAGTGTATCTTCCGCGCATGTAGCCGAAATACGGCTCGCCGTCCACCTCATAGGTATCCTCGGTATAAAGGAATACGCAGTTGTAGCCCATTTTAGCAAGGGCATCCATAAATCTTTTGAGAGCTTCAACCGTCATGACCGAGTTTCTCGACATATCAATCATCACGCCGAATTTTTCAAACTTCATCTTCGCCATGGTATTTCTCCTTTTACATAAATATTAAACTAATTTTTTCACAAGCTCCTCACGGGAAAGAGGGGAAAGAAGTGCGGGGGGAATATCCAAAACCGTCTTGCAGCCCACATCCTCTTTTTCATAGAGTCTGTACGCCGCGCGTGCATACGCCACCAAGACGGAAGAAGTAAATTCGGGGTTTGAATCAAGCGTAAGACTGTACTCGATCGTGTGTTTGTGATCTCCCTTTAAACCCGTTCTGCCCGTGCGGATGACGCGTCCGCCGTGCGGAAGTGCCGCATGCTTTTCCTTCATTTCTTCCATCGAAATAAAGGTGACCGTCGTATCGTAATCGGCAAAATAGTTGGGCATTTCCTTGATTTCTTTTTCAATACGGGAAAGATCCGCGCCCTCTTTAGCGACCACGTAGCATTCACGGGTATGCTTTTCTCTTGCCGAAAGCAGGGGAGCTTCTCCGCTTCTCACGCGGTCAAGTGCCGAGGGGATCGGCACGGTATACTGGCGCGCGTCAAGCACGCCGTCAATACGGCGAATGGCATCCGAATGCCCTTGGCTGACGCCTCTGCCCCAGAAGGTATAGTCGGCGCCCTCAGGCAGCACCGCCGAAGCATAGGCGCGCGCAAGTGAAAAGAGTCCGGGGTCCCAACCCACCGAAATGATCGCCGTTTTGCCGCCGCGCTTTGCCGCCGCGTCCACATTTTCAAGATGCTCGGGGATACGCGCGTGGGTATCAAAGCTGTCGATGACGTTAAAGTGCGCGGCAAGCGCGGGGGTCTGCTCAGGCAGATCGGTGGCGCTTCCACCGCAAAGGATCATCACGTCGATCTCATCCTTCATGGAGAGTGCTGTGTCTGCCGCATAGACGGGAGCGCCCGTCAGCGTTTTGACCGAAGAGGGGTCGCGGCGTGTAAAGATGCCGACGAGCGTCATATCGGCGTTTTGCGCAATCGCCGATTCTACACCTCTTCCAAGATTTCCGTAACCGTAAATACCAATACGAATTGACATATTTTTATTCCTTATCCTTATTTTTGCTCCTTGAAGTGAAGGGTCAAAAAGTCCATTTTCGTGATAAACTGACGCACTCTGACACCTGCCGAGGCAAGCATGCGTTTGGATGCTAAGACGGAGGGGGTATTTGCATACTTATCGGAGAGGTAGACCACCTCACGGATCCCCGACTGAACGATTGCCTTGGCACATTCGTTGCAGGGGAAGAGTGCCACATAGATGCGCGCACCCGCAAGATTTTTTCCGCGGTTATTTAAGATCGCATTCAGCTCCGCATGCACGACGTAAGGGTACTTCGTGTCATTCGCGTCGCCCTCGCGTGCCCACGGATATTCCTCATCCGAGCAACCGTAGGGGAAGCCGTTGTAGCCCGTGGAGAGGATGCGGTTGTCATCGTCCACGATGCAAGCACCCACCTGCGTGCTGGGGTCCTTGCTTCGACGGGCGGCAAGCAACGCCACTCCCATAAAATATTCATCCCAGGAAATAAAGTCCTTGCGCTTATCACTCATGAGATCGTCCTCGCTTTCAAAGCTTCACTTTCTTCTATTGTAGCATATTTTTCCTTCAAATACAATAGAAAAGAAAAAGAATATCGCCACATTTTAGGCAATATTCTTTATTTTTTTATTTGACGCGCACCGAGAAGCCGTCGTCGAAAAAGGCGACAGCGACCGCCATGATATCGTCGCGATCCTCTTCCTTCGCCGCCTCTGCCACGCCAACGACGGGAATACCGATCGCTCTTGCCGTTTTGACGGAATAAAAGGAGTCTTCAAAAAGGTGCATTTCGGTGGGATTACAGCCGAATTTTTCCGCCGCATCCAAAAAGATACGGGGGGCACTTTTCCCCTCGGGATAGTCCTCACCGCCAAGAACAAAATCAAAATAATCGATGAGTCCCGTACGGGTAAGACAGGTTCGGGCAAGATGGGAGGGTGTGAGCGTTGCAACACCCATTTTAGCACCGCTCTCCTTTAGTTCCTTTAAAAGAAGTCCCACCGAGGGCTTTGCGACAGGATTTCCCTCGTAGCAAGGCGTCAAAATACGGACCACGTCCTCATACCCAAAACTGTCTGCTTTGGGAGAAAGGTGAAGCGAGCGGATATATTCGATGCCCTTCGTAAGACCCAGCGTTTCAAGGGTAGCTTCCTGCTCTTTTGTGAGAGAAAGTCCCTCTGCGGCAAGCAAGCGCGCGGGGATCCCCTTCCAAAAATGCATGGTGTCGGTGAGCGTGCCGTCCATATCAAAAAGAGCGTATTTTACGGGAAAGTCAAGTATCACGGGAAAAACCTCTTTTCATTTGTCTGCTTCCATTATAAAGCGCGCTTTTGTCCTTTTTGTGAATATCCGAAAAAAGGTTGCAATATCCCGTTTTTTGTGTTACAATGAGAAGGAAAACATTTCCCAAGAGGTATATATGACAGATCAAACACAAGTCGCGGTGGTCGGCGCGGGTCACGCAGGAATTGAGGCGGCACTCGCCTCGGCACGTTTGGGGTTAAAGACTGTGCTCTTCACCCTCAATCTCGATTCGCTTGCCAATCTTCCCTGTAACCCCTCCATCGGCGGCACAGGCAAAGGGCATCTCGTTTTTGAGATCGACGCCCTCGGCGGCGAGATGGGTAGGGCGGCAGACGCTGTGACGCTTCAATCCCGTACCCTCAACCTCGGCAAGGGTCCCGCCGTGCATTCGAAGCGCATTCAGGCGGACCGCATGCGCTATCGCGCCATCATGAAAAAAACGGTGGAGGAAACCGAAAACCTGCGCCTTGTGCAGGCAGAGGTCACCGCTCTTTTGACAGAGGAGGAAAACGGCAAAACGCGCGTCACGGGCGTGCGCACCTCGCTTGGCGAGGAATGGGGTGCGGAGAAGGTCATTCTTTGTACGGGCACTTACCTTTCCTCTGCCATCTTCGTCGGCGACGCGACCTACCCTGCAGGTCCTGACGGACTTTTGGGCGCAAACGCGCTTTCGGACTCCTTACGCGCGCTCGGGCTTCCGCTTCTTCGCTTCAAAACGGGAACGCCTGCGCGCATTTTGCGCCGCTCGGTCGACCTTTCCCGACTCGAAGAGCAGGCGGGAGAAGAAAGGATCACCCCCTTCTCGAAGGATACGCCGAGAGAGCGCTTTGACGGCATGGAGCAGATCCCCTGCCATATCGTTTACACCAACGGGGAGACCCACCGCGTCATCCGCGACAACATCCATCGCTCGGCACTTTATTCGGGCAACATCCACGGCACAGGACCGCGCTACTGCCCTTCCATTGAGGACAAGATCGTCCGTTTTGCGGACAAGGAACGGCATCAGCTCTTTTTAGAGCCCTGCGGCGAAGACACCGAGGAGATGTACTTACAGGGCTTCTCCACCTCTCTTCCCACCGACGTGCAAAGAGAGATGCTCAAGACCCTTCCCGGCTTCGAAAAGGCAGAAATGATGCGCTACGCCTACGCCATCGAATACGACTGCATCGACCCCTTGGCACTTTACGCAACGCTTGAAACAAAGCAGATCGCGGGGCTTTACGGTGCAGGGCAGTTTAACGGCACCTCGGGCTACGAGGAGGCGGCGGCACAGGGACTTGTCGCAGGCATCAACGCCGCCCTTGCCATCAAGGGAGAGGAGCCCATGATTTTAACGCGGGATTCGTCGTATATCGGTACGCTCATCGATGACCTTGTGACCAAGGGCACAAAGGAGCCTTACCGCATCATGACCTCGCGCTCCGAATACCGCCTTCTTCTCCGTCAGGACAACGCCGACTTGCGGCTTTCCGAGCAAGGACACCGCGTGGGTCTTTTGAGCGACGAGCGCTACGAGCGCTTCGCAGCAAGGCGTGCCGCCATCGAAAAGGAGATCGCACGTGCAAAATCGACGGTGATCCCACCGTCAGGCGCCGTTCTTTCGGTGCTTGAAGGGCTGGGCTCTACCCCCATCGATTTTGCACG
>SVTN01000115.1 GCA_015063765.1 Oscillospiraceae bacterium
CTCGCTTGATGAGGCAGAGCCCCTCGATACCTGCGAAAAAAGGCTTAAGGTTCTTCGCAACGGCAGATGGCAAACCATGTACCGTCCCGTTAACAACGACCGCCCCTTCTCGGGGACCTGCCTCGCCGAGTCCTTTGCCAAGGCATACGCCGAGGAGCACCCCGACGTGGATGTCGGCATCATCCCCTGCGCGGACGGCGGCACTTATCTTGATCAGTGGCAAGAAAATAGCCTTCTCTTTGATAACGCCGTCTATTCTGCAAAGCTTGCCATGAGAACGGCGCATCTCGTCGGTATCCTCTGGCATCAGGGAGAGGGCGATTGCGGCGAAGCGCGTTACCCCTTCTATTTCGAAAAGATTACCGCCATCATGAGCGCGCTTCGCCGTGCACTCGGTGCGGAGGATATCCCGCTTGTGGTTGGCGGACTTGGCGATTTTTTGAAAGACAGAGTCGAGTCGCCCGGTCTTGTCAATTACCCCTATGTCAATGAGGCACTTGTCCGCTTTGCAGAAAGCGCGCACCGTACCGCTTTCGCTTCTGCGGAAGGACTCACATCTAACCCCGATAATCTTCACTTTAACCATGCTTCTTTGATGGAATTTGGTTTGCGCTACTACGCCGCCTTTAAAACGGTTGAGAACAACGATATCGTCTTTGATGAAAACGATAAAACGGACGATTCCGTGCGCACGCAAATGGAGCTTTTGTAATTGCATATTGCGTTATTGACGCTGAACGAAAAAAAGGAGATCGCTATGAACAATCATTGGAACGGAAAAACGTGGTACGCTTACGGTACCTCTATGACGAGTATCAAACAAGGAAAATACGTTCCCGTCGTGGAAAAGCTTTCGGGCATGAAGGTGGTCAATTACGGTATTCCCGGCGGCTGTCTTACCCCCGACGGCTATGGCAAGGGAAACGTAAAGGGCGCCGTTATGACGATGGAGGACGGCAAGGGCGAGGCAGACCTCATCACCCTTGAGGTGCTTCCCAACGAGGGGGCGACGGTAGGCGATATCTACGATACCGACGACGAGTCTTTTTGCGGTTGCTTCAATCAGTGTCTGCGCTACTTGCAAGAAAATACCAAGGCTCAGATCGTGGTCATTATCATGATCGGCGGAAACGATACCCCACCGGAAACGCCGTCACAGAGACGCGGCATTCCCCAGTTTGCATTTGCCGAGATCATCGAGCGCACGGCAAAGCTCAACGGCGTGCCCGTCATCAATGTCTTTACCGATGCGGGCTTTGGTTATGCTCGTGTCAAATCGCGCGACTATCAGCTTGACAATATTCACTTAAACGATCTCGGCGGCAAAAACATGGGTAACTTTATCTGGAGCCGTCTTAAGGATATCCCCTGCTGGGAATCTTAATAAGCAAAAACGCGTTATGAGCGATCTTACGCCGTAAAATCGGAATGAAAAGGAAAAACAGCATGAAAAAAATTGTACTTTTAGGTGATTCCATCCGCATGGGCTACGATAAATACGTGAAAGAAGCACTCACAGGCAGTGCCGAGGTGTTCTATCCCAAAGAAAATTGCAAATTTGCCCTCAATATTCTTCGTTGTATCGTCGAATGGAAAAGGGAAGGCTGGGGGGATGACGTTGATCTTGTGCACTGGAATGCGGGACTTTGGGACTGCGTGGAGGTGGACTCGGATAAGCCCTTGACCCCTCTTGCCTGGTACGAAGAAACCGTCGCACGCGTGGACAAACGCTTGCGCGCCTTCTTCCCGAAAGCCAAGATCATTTTCGCTACGTCAACGTCCGTGGCAGAAGAGAAGTATACTCCCGATTTTTGCCGTCATAACGCCATCATCGAGGAATATAATGCCGCCGCTGTGCGCGCGCTTGCATCTACCGATACCGTTATCAACGATCTCTATTCGCTCACGAAATCTTTCCCCGACGCTTACCGTAGCGATGCTACTCATTTTTATACGGACAAGGGCACCGAAATGATCGGCAGCAGAGTCCTTTCCTTGATCTGCGATGAGCTTGGCATTGCCGCATCTGCCGTCAATATCGATGGCTTTGTTCCCGAGAACTATTCGGCGAAAAATATCGGAAATTAACCGTTTGAAAAAGGAGTTTTCGCTGTACGAAAGCCATACATAAATATGAAAGTTGTTATTGCAATCGATTCTTTTAAAGGAAGCCTCTCTACCTTCGCTTCCGCAGAAGCGGTCAAGGAAGGCATTCATGCCGTAGATGCTTCGGCAGAAGTGGAGATCTGTCCCTTGGCAGACGGCGGAGAGGGAACTGTCGCCGCCGTCGTCGGTGCGACGGGCGGAACGCTCTCTACCGTCACGGTAACGGGTCCCCTCGGCGAGAAAGTTTCTGCCGAATACGGCGTGATTCCCGCAAGCAAGACTGCCGTTATCGAAATGGCAGCGGCGGCAGGTATCACGCTCGTGCCCGCGCATTTGCGCGATCCCCTTTTAACGACCACGTACGGCGTTGGCGAGCTGATCCTGCATGCCATACGGGAAAACGGATGCCGAAACTTTCTGATCGGCATCGGCGGCAGCGCCACCAACGACGGCGGTGTCGGTATGCTTCGCGCGCTTGGCTTTCGCTTTCTGGATGCAGAAGGAAAGGATATTCCGCACGGTGCATGCGGACTTGATCTCTTGAAAAAGATTGATATAAAAGGCGTTCTGCCCGAACTTAAAGACTGCAAATTCGAGATTGCGTGCGACGTGAAGAATCCGCTTTGCGGCAAGAACGGATGCAGTGCCGTTTACGGACCGCAAAAAGGCGCAACGCCCGAGACGGTCAAAAGCATGGATGCCGCCTTGTCCGCTTATGCTGATCTGACCGCGCAA
Source organism: Oscillospiraceae bacterium (assembly GCA_015063765.1). Lineage (GTDB taxonomy): Bacteria > Bacillota > Clostridia > Oscillospirales > CAG-272 > UBA1740. Next base: position 2,842 of record SVTN01000115.1, read on the forward strand.
ACGCTCGGACGCGCCGATGCCGAATATCCCGGTGCAGGGGCGGCAGGCGGTATGGGCTTCGCTTTCCTATCCTATCTTAATGCCGATCTCGTTTCGGGGATTGAACTCGTCATGCGTGTTACGCATTTGGAAGAAAAACTGAAGGATGCCGATCTCGTCGTAACGGGAGAGGGAAGACTCGACGCGCAATCCTGCATGGGGAAAGCACCCGTCGGTGTTGCACGCGCGGCAAAGAAATACGGCAAGCCTGTGATCGCGTTTTGCGGATGTGCGAGTGAGGATGCATCCCTTTGCAATCAGAATGGCATCGATGCCTTTTTCCCTATTCTGCAAACGCCGTGCACGGTTGCCGCTGCAATGGATCTTCCAACTGCACATTTTAATCTTAAAACCACGGCAGAGCAGGTCTTCCGCTTGATCACTTCGATGCGCCGATAATAAACGAACGTTTCATATTCATTTGTTTTGTGAGGAGAATGCCCCAACATGAAAAAAGAGAATAAGTTCTTGGTCATCCTTTTTGACATTCTGACCGCTGTACTTGCAGGTGCCATCGTCGGCACGGCGTACTATTTTTTTCAGAACAGCAACGGATTCGCTCCTGGCGGTGTCGGCGGTCTTGCCACCATCACGCACCACCTTCTTGCGGATAAAGTCAGTTGGTCGGTCCTCATGGTTGCCTTTAATCTGCCGATCTTCGTGCTGGTCAGTGCCTTGATCAACCGAAAACTCGGGCTTATGCTCAGCCTTTACATGTGCATCCAATCTTTTTTGCCTAAGCTTTATGAATATGTAGGTTTAAATCCGTATTCTCTTGCAAACAACGGCGATGATTTCAATATCGTCTTTGCTTGCATTGCGACGGGTGTCATCTCGGGCTTCGGCTTTTCGCTGATGCTCCGCCGATTCGGTGCCAGCGGCGGTACTTACGGCATCTCCGCACTCATCAAAAAGGCAAAGCCCGACCTCAATATTGCTTACGTTTCCTTTATCATGGATACAAGCGTCGTCTTCATCGCCTTCTTTGTCTACGGCATGCGCCTTACCCCCGTCATTTGTACGCTTTTGAATCTTTTCATCGCCAACGTTCTCGTCGATCACGGTTTGAGCGGTATCAAAAACGGATATAAGTTTGAGATCATTACCGCGCATCCCGAAGAGCTCTCGCAAGAATTGATGGAGAAACTAAAGCACGGTGTTACCCGTATCTCGGTACACGGTATGTATACCGACAGCGATAAATATATGCTCGTCTGCATCATCAATAAACGCCAGATCGGCGAGATGATGAAGATCATCAAAAAATATCCCGATACTTTTGCGGACTTCGGAAAGGTAAACGAAGTCTTCGGCAATTTCAAAAGGAAAATATGAAAATGAAAACGAACATTGGCTATCTTGACCGCGCCGTTGACCTTTATACCGAGAAAAGCGGCTTTTCGGGCGTCATTCGTGTTACGGCAGAAAACAGCGTGCTTTATGAACGAACCGTAGGGTATGCCGATTGGGAAGAACAGACCCCCTTTTCTCCCGACTCGCTCTTTACCTTTTATTCGCTCTCCAAGCCCTTTTGTGCGATGGGACTTTTGCGCTTGTACGAAAAGGGTCTTGTCCGTCTGAATGCTCATCCGTCTCTCTACGTCCCCGAGGCGGAGCTTTTTCCGCGTGACGTTACGCTTCACACGCTTTTAAATCACAGCGCGGGCATTCCCGACTTCGTTCAAACCCAAGCCTTTTATGAGGAATACGGGAAAAGCCCTCTCACTGTAAGAGAGCAGCTGCGCCTTCTTTCCCATTATCCGCCCTTTTTTAAGGCGGGCACGGATACGCGCTACACCAACGTCAATTTTTTGCTCCTTGCCCTCGTCATTGAAAACGTCAGCGGCAAGTCATACGCTGATTATATGAGGGACGAGATCTTTGCGCCCTTATCCATGCAAACGGCGTTAGTGGATAGGGAAGGGCTTGCCGTCCCCTACCGCGTCACAGGCTATGAAAAAACGGAGCACGGCGAAATCAAAAGGGCGGACAAGGATTATTATTCCATGCTCGGCGCAGGCGATATCCTTGGAACGGTGTCCGACGTCTACGCTCTGCGCCACGCTATTCGCGACCGTCTTCTTTTGAACGAGGACACGTGGGATAAAATCCTCACGCCACATCCTGTCAGCACCTTTGGCTACGGTTGCCGCCGCTTCCCTTGGCACGGAAAGGATCGCATCACGCACAACGGAGGAAGCGCGGGCTTCCGTACACTCCACGTCTATCTCCCCAAGGAGGATTTTGATATCATCCTTCTTTCCAACAGCGGATGGGGGGAC
>SVTN01000116.1 GCA_015063765.1 Oscillospiraceae bacterium
CGCTTTCCGTGGTGATCGATATTGCCAATGAGATCGCTCCCGAGCATTTGGAGCTTTGTGTCGATAATCCCTTTGATTATCTTGACGGCATTCAGCATGCGGGCAGTATCTTTATGGGACGCTATTGTCCCGAGGCGCTGGGCGATTATTTTGCAGGACCCAATCACACGCTTCCGACGGGCGGAACGGCACGCTTCTCCAATCCGCTTTCGGTTGACGATTTTGTGAAAAAGACCCAATATTCTTACTATACCGAGGACGCCTTGCGCGCTGTGGCAGAGGATGTTGCATTCTTTGCGCACAAGGAGGGCTTAGATGCCCATGCAAGGAGCGCCACGGTACGCTTTGAGGACGAAAAGGCATGAGTAGATTTTTAAGCGCGGAATACCGTGCGTTAGAAGAATATGTTCCGGGAGAACAGCCGAAGGAACGTACATACATCAAGCTGAATACCAATGAGTCACCCTTTCCGCCGTCGCCGTTGACGCTCGATGCTTTAAACCGTGAGGCGGCAGAGAAGCTGTGCCTTTACAGCGACCCCGAGAGCCGTGCGCTTAAGGAAGGACTTGCATCGCTTTACGGTGTGTCGTATGATGAAGTATTTGTTTCGAACGGCTCGGACGACATTTTGAATTTTTCCTTTATGGCGTTCGGCAAGGAAAACGGTGTTGTTTTCCCCGACATTACTTACGGCTTTTATAAGGTTTTTGCCGAATTGCATCACCTTGACGCCAAGATCGTTCCCTTGAATGAGGATTTTACCGTTCCCAAAGTAGCCTTTGAAAACACGGGTCGTATGGTCGTTCTTGCCAACCCCAATGCTCCTACGGGTATCGCACTCACAAAGGATGAAATTGAGAAGATCGTGGCATCCAACCCGAATGCCGTGGTCTTAATCGATGAAGCATATGTGGATTTCGGTGCGGAATCGGCATTGCCGCTTCTTAAGAAGTATGACAATCTGCTCGTTGTACAGACTTATTCGAAATCTCGCTCCATGGCAGGCGCACGACTTGGCTTTGCCTTTGGCAATGCGGAGATCATTAAGGATCTCGAAAAGATCAAATACTCTACAAATCCCTACAACGTGAACCGCCTTACCCAAGCAGCAGGGCTTGCAGCCTTGCACGAGGATGGCTACTACAAGGAAAACTGTGGGCGCATCGTAGCGGCAAGAGAGTGGACACGGGAAGCTCTTGTATCTCTCGGATTTACCGTTTTGCCCTCTTCGGCGAACTTCCTGTTTGCCAAGCACCAAACGGTAAGCGGGGAAGCGATATATCGCCTTTTGAAGGAAAACGGCGTGCTCGTGCGGCACTTTACCGCGCCGCGTATCTGCGAATACAACAGAATTACCGTCGGTACGGAAGAACAAATGCGGACGATGGTAGAAATTTTAAGAAATATCTTAAAAGGAGAATGTGAAAAATGAGAACTGCTGAAATCAAAAGAATGACTGCAGAAACGGATATTGAGGTGCTTTTGTCGCTGGATGAAAAGGGACCCGCGGTAATCAATACAGGGTGTGGCTTTTTCGACCACATGCTCACTCTTTTTGCCAAGCACAGCGGTTTTTCCCTGAAAGCTATCTGTAACGGCGACACCGATGTTGACTACCATCACTCGGTAGAAGATCTCGGCATCTGCCTAGGTATGGCATTTTCCGAGGCTCTTGGAGATAAAAAGGGAATTATGCGATATGCGGATACCACCATTCCCATGGATGAAACGCTTGTCTTGACGGCTGTGGATATTTCAGGTAGAGCACACCTTTCCTTCACGGCACAGATGCCCTCTGCAAAGGTTGGAGATTTCGATACCGAGCTGGTCAAGGAGTTCTTTGAGGCGTTTGTGCGCACGGCAGGCGTTACTCTGCACATTCGTCTTTTGGCAGGGGAGAATACACACCACATTATTGAAGGCATTTTTAAGTCCTTTGCCCGTACAATGCGCGTAGCGTGTGCGATTGATCCCGAAAACGCCGATGAAATTCCTTCTACGAAGGGGCTTCTTGCTTAACGGAGGCTTGTCTGGTTTATGATTGCAATTCTTGATTATGGCGTTGGAAATCTTTTTTCTCTGCGCTCCTCCTTCGCCGCCATCGGGGCAGAAGCGGTTGTAACCGCCGATCCTAAGGTGATCCGTTCTGCTGATAAGCTGATCTTACCCGGGGTCGGTGCCTTTGAAGACGCCGCACGCAAGCTTCGTGAGAGCGGTCTTGATCTTCTCTTAAAGGAAGAGGTGGCAAACGGTAAGCCGCTTATGGGCATCTGCCTCGGCATGCAGCTTTTATTTGAAAAGAGCTATGAATACGGCGAGCATGAGGGGCTTGGACTTCTGAGGGGCAGCATCCTTCCTTTTTCGGGCAAGATCGCACCCTCGTACAAAATTCCTCATATCGGGTGGAATCAGCTTGCCTTTGAGAAGGATGTTCCCCTTTGGAAATATGTTAAAACAGGGGACTACGTCTATTTTGTGCATTCCTTCTTTGCCGAGATCGACGGTGTGCATACGGCGGCAACGGCGGAATACGGCATCCCCTTTACTGCTGCTGTGGCAAAGAACAATATCTACGGCTGTCAGTTCCATCCCGAAAAGAGCGGAAGCGTCGGGCTTGGAATTTTGCGCGGCTTTTGCGAAGCGGAGGGATCACAATGCTGATTTTTCCCGCGATTGACCTTTACGGCGGCTCTGCGGTCCGCCTCTTTAAGGGTGACTATAATCAGATGACGGTGTATAGCACCGACCCCTTGTCGGTTGCCAAGGATTTTGAAGCCAAGGGCGCTACCTACATCCATATGGTGGATCTTGAGGGAGCGAAGGACGGCACGACACCAAACCTTTCGGTTGTGAGCGCCATCGCGCAGAATACATCTCTCCGTGTGGAGATCGGCGGCGGTATCCGTTCCATGGAAACGGTAGATAAATATATTTCTGCCGGGGTTTATCGCGTAATTCTTGGAACTGCCGCCATTAACGATCGCCCCTTTCTTGAAGCCGCGCTTGAAAAATACGGTGAAAAAATTGCCGTTGGCGCGGATGTAAAGGATGGCTTTGTTGCCATCAAAGGCTGGCTTGAAACGTCAAGTGTATCTTGCGAGGAGTTCTTTTCCGATATGGAAAAGCTTGGTGTGCGTACGGTGATCTGTACCGACATCTCCAAGGACGGCGCGATGCGCGGCACCAACCGTACGCTTTATAAAACGCTTTCCGAGCGTTTTTCTGTAGACATTGTAGCTTCGGGCGGTGTTTCTTCCATGGAAGACATCAAGGCATTGCGCGATATGCAGCTTTACGGCGCCATTGTCGGTAAAGCGTATTACGTTGGCGCCATTGATCTGTCGGAGGCGATCGCGCTTGCCGCTGGAAAGGAGGAAGCATGATTACAAAACGCATTATCCCTTGTCTTGACGTGAAGAACGGAAGAGTTGTCAAGGGTGTCAATTTTGAAGGACTTGCTGACGTTTCGTCCCCCGTGTCTTTGGCAAAGTATTACAGCGAAAACGGCGCGGATGAGCTTGTTTTTTACGATATTACGGCTTCCGCCGAGGGCAGAGCCCTGTTCACCGATGCGCTTCGTGAGGTAGCATCGCAGATCTTTATTCCTCTGACCGTCGGTGGCGGCATCAATACGGTTGAGGATTTTGACCGTGTTTTAAAATGCGGCGCGGATAAGGTCAGCGTCAATTCGGGGGCAATTCGCCGCCCTGAACTGATTTCCGAGGCGGCAAAGCTTTACGGCGATCAATGCGTCGTGATTTCTGCCGATGTCAAGCGTGTGGACGGCGTGTTCCGTGTTTTTGCCAAGGGCGGCAGAGAGAATACGGGCATGGAAGCCATTTCCTGGATTCGCCATTGTGTGGAGCTTGGAGCGGGCGAGGTCGTTGTCAATTCCATTGATACGGACGGAGTAAAGGGCGGCTTTGATCTTGAAATGCTGAAGGCGGTTTCCGATGCCGTCAACGTTCCCGTGATCGCTTCGGGCGGTGCGGGATGTATAGATCACTTTACCTCGCTTTTTAAGGAAATTCCCGAAATTGACGCAGGGCTCGCGGCATCTATTTTCCATTTCGGCGAAGTTAAAATTCCCGAGCTGAAAAAAGCGCTTGCCGACGAAGGCATTTGCGTGCGCATATAAGAAAGGATGATAAGGATGTTAAACATAAACGACCTTAAGTTTGATGAAAAGGGCTTGATTCCCGCCGTTGTGGTGGATGCTTATTCGAAAAAGGTGTTGACCCTCGCATATATGAGCCGCGAGAGCCTTAAAATTACCATGGAGAAGGGGCTGACCTGCTTTTACAGCCGTTCCCGTGACGAGCTTTGGTTAAAGGGCGAGACCAGCGGCAATTATCAGCACGTGGTTTCGATCACGGCAGACTGCGATCGCGATGCCTTGACTGTTGTTGTGGAAAAGGACGGTCCTGCCTGCCACACGGGCACGGACAGCTGCTTTGAGGATCTTCTTTGGGAGAGCGAGGAGCGAAGCGAATTTCGCTTAATGGAGCTTTATAAGCTTCTTCTTGACCGTAAGGCAACCTTACCCGAAAAATCTTATACCACCTACCTTTTTGAGAAGGGAACGGATAAGATCTTAAAGAAGATCGGGGAAGAGAGCACCGAGGTTATTATCGCCGCGAAGGCAGACGATAAAAAGGAAACGGTGTACGAGATCGCGGATCTTGCATATCATATCATGGTTTTGATGGTACAAATGGGCATCACTGTTGAGGATGTGCAAAAGGAGCTTGGCTCAAGACACGTCATCGACCACAAGGTGAAGCAGGAAAAAATGGCAGGCGACAATATGTAACTGATACGGCGGCTGAAAAGCCGCCGTTTTTAGCGCAGAAATTCGGCGCCGATTCCTTTGAAAACGGCACCTGGGAAAAGGATCTCATCCACGAGTACACTCACTTCTCGGAAGGCTCTGCAGAGTATGCAAAGCTCGCAAAATTCTTGATCGACGAAGATCTCACCGTTGACACGAAGAATGGCAAACAGGCGCTTTATAAGGTCGCGGCAGAGAGCGTGCTGTCAAAAGGCTATGGCTTTACCGCCGAAGAGATCGACGCTATTATCGATAAGAAACAGGCAGGCAAAGATCTGACCGAAGAAGAAGC